>CAVJRB010000099.1:1466-9344 GCA_963651655.1 bacterium
GAACCGTTGGCTCTTCGCATCACGTAGCCAGCTGCACGCTGCCATCGTATGGTGCCATCCTTGGCTGACAACAAAGGCTTTTACATGATTGTTTTCCGGATTCTGAGACAGAAAATAAGTCAGCCTTACATACTGTCCTGCCTGATGCAGGTTCGCCTCCAGTTTTCTTCTTCCGCATTCGTAAGCGTGCAATAAAGATTTGCAGGATGTGTTTGTCAATTTCTGACAGGTCTGTATTAAAAAATATTCTGTTTTCTGGCAAAACTGGATAAATACTGGAGAATTTTATTTTTCCGGCTTTAACGGTCCGTAATAATAGGATGCAGTTGCGCCGCCGTCCATCAGGAAGGTAGATCCTGTAATAAATGCACCTTTGTCACTCATCAGAAGTTCTGCTACATTTGCCACTTCATCTGCGGTTCCAGGTCTTCCAGCCGGGCATTTTGCAAACATATTCTTGTAGAAATCTCCGCGTGGTCCGTTGAACTCGTCCACAGCAAGCGGTGTCACAATGATGCCCGGTGCAATATCATTTAATCTTGCACCTCGTTTTCCCCACTCTACCGACTGTGCCATAACACGCTTTTCATTGCAGCGTTTTGCCATCTGATATGCATGAAGCGTATCTTTGATATTTTCCGGCTGTAAAATCTCAAGATTTAATAATTCTTCGGTCGGTGTTGTTGCAAGTGCAGCGTCCTCTTCGGCAGTAAGCTGAGGCATTCTCCATCCGGACTGACTGGAGATTGTCACGCCGCAGCCACCCTCTGCAATTACCTTTCCAACTTCTTCGAGTAAAACAGCCGTTCCGTACAGATCAACTTTCAAAATTGCTTCAATCGGTGCCTGGCTTGGGGAAACTCCTGCTCCGTTTACGAGCATTTTGATTTCGCCATACTCCTGTGCTTTTGCAATCAGGCCTTTGATGGATTCTCTGGATGACAGATCCATTTCTACCGGCTCTACATCATAGCCTGCGCCGTTCATGATCTCTGCGATTGCTTTGGCATTATTGATATTTTTATCACCCATGACGATTTTCTTTCCGCAGCCCATTCTTCTGGCAATTGCCATGGAAATCTGTCCTGCTCCGGTTACGATCATTACCTCTTTTTTTCTCATAATTCTGTCCTCTTTTCTATTATCTCTCTACGTTTTTGGAAGCCCACTGTGCGACTGTTTTCTCTGCTTTGGATGCGTCGGCACCGTGGATTGCGATTCCAGATCCGAAGGATGCACCTTTGCAGATTTTCTTAAGGTCGCGCTCGCTGTTTCCCAGTCCGCTGCCCTCATGGGTCATCAGCGCCATCACTTTTTTGCCTGTAAAATCAAGCTTCTCCAGCTGGGTAAATACTCCAAGAGGATAAGTTCCCCACCAGCATGGTCCGCAGACAAAAATGTTCGTATATTCATCGATGTCTTTCAGATAATTCTTCAGCTCCGGGCGGGCGTTGGTTCTTACTTCTTCGTTGGCCTCCTGGGTGCATTTGTGGTAATCTTTGGAATATTCCCTGACAGTTTCAATCTCAAAAAGATCACCGCCAACTGCCTTCTGAATAAATTCTGCACAGATTTCGGTGTTTCCCTTTTTCAGGTCCACGATTTTGCCGTTTACGTAATTCTCGCCTTTGCGAGAGTAATAGATGATTAAATTTTTTGCCATTTGGGTCTGATCTCCTTTTTCACAACTGTATGTTGAACTGTTATGAACTAAGAGTAGCATGGGTGCGATTCTGAATCAATTCTTTATACTTTGGTTATTGATAAGTTTCACTAATCTATATGTGAGAGCTAACAGAAAAGCAAGAACGACAAAAACTGCCAGACAGTGCTCTGTTATAGCGCCGTCTGGCAGTTCTTTACATATAAAAAAATCCGATATTTAATCCAATATTTTCTCCTCTGGCAGATACTTCCTGATGATTTTACAGAGATCCTTCATCTCTATGGGCTTTACCAGGTAATCGTCCATTCCGCATTCCAGGAGGCGTTCGTGGACGCCGGTGATAGCATCAGCCGTAATGGCTATGACAGGGGTTTGCTGGTTGAATCTGCTGTTCTTACGGATCTGGCGGGTTGCTTCTTCGCCGCTCATTACCGGCATGTGGCTGTCCATAAGAATCAGGTCATATGCTTTTTGGTCTGCGGCTTCCACTGCTTTCTGACCGTTTTCGGCTTCGTCGATGACCACTTTGGTGGACTCCAGCATGGCCTTCACAACTTCTCTGTTAATATCGTTATCATCTACCAGCAGAATGCAGGCATTTTCTGCAGTAAATACTTCTGCAGTCTCTGGCTGCACTTCCTTTTCCCGGCAGGAACTTCCGCAATCTTCTGCGGCACAGAGAAAGAAAATATACTGCCTTTGCCATAAGTACTTTTCACGCTGACTCTGCCGCCCATACGCTCAATAAAGGATTTGCTGAGAGCCAGACCGATTCCGGTGCCTTCTTTCCCGTGGTTGACTTCCTGATTCAGCTGACTGTACATGGTAAAAAGTTTACCCATGTCTTCCCTGCGGATTCCCTGTCCGGTATCCTTTACCTGGTAAGTAAGCAGAATATGGCCGTTTTCCAGCGGCTCGCAGCCAACTGTAATATCGATCCTTCCAGTGTCAGTATACTTGATGGCATTGGACGCATAATTCAGCATGACCTGCTTGATGCGCACAGAATCGCCCTCCAGGCATTCGGGCAGATTTTTCTGGATGTGATAGTAAATCGGCACCTTGTTTTCCCGGTTGCGGGCATCAATAATGGCCTGCATGTCGTCGGTAAGGGACTTGGTAGTGTACGCATCTGTAATAATATTCAGCTTGCCGGCTTCCACCTTGGAGATATCCAGAATGTCATTGATGATTTCCAGCAGACCGGTAGAGGAAGATTTGATGATATTAAGGCAGTTTCGTACCTCTTCGTTCATATCCTTCTGCAGTGCCACCTCGGACATACCGATGATGGCATTCATGGGCGTACGGATCTCGTGAGACATGTTGGAAAGGAACTCGGTTTTCATCCGGTTCTGTTCCTGGGCACTGTATCGCTCTTCCATCATCTGCTTCGCCCTTTTTACCAGAAAATAAAGGACTGCATTCACCACTACAAATTCTACAGTAAAGCCAAGCGCGTAGGCAATAAACATCTGCAGCCGCGGACGCCCCTGGTACACCACCTCGTACAGGTTTCTGGAATTTATGTATACAGACCACAGCATGATCAGATAGGAAAATATCCCGGTTTTCACCACCAGTGCCGGATCAAAGTACAGACAGCTTGCAATGGGCACAAGCGCATAAGTAATGTATACTCCAATGTGGTTGTTGGTTCCAAGCAGGCCGATGAGTAATGCCGCCATCACCAGCATGTAGTATTTCAGTGCATTGTCCGATAAAAAACGGATCAGAATGCTTGGACTGATTGCCACAAGCAAGCCTGCGCACAGCAAAATCCTGGTGTATGTTCTCCCGAATTCGAAAATCCCCGCCTCCGAGCACACCGCCAAAATCACAATCACAACCGAACCTGCCGCAAGCATCCGTGCCAGCATCCGGTTGACCTGTTTCGTATTTTTTTCAAACATATTTCGTCCCTCTGTAAAAGCTCCCAATTGTAAATATGAGCTATTTTACCCTATTTGGGGACGTTTGCATAGTAGGTATTTTATTCTTTTCTAAAACTTAGTTCTCCTGTACTTTCACCGCCTGCGTGCTCTTCTTCTGGGAAACGATCAGGCCTGCAAAAATCAGTGCGGAACCGATTACCGATGCTACCGTCATCTTCTCATGGAGAACAAACACGGACAGCACTACTGTCACCACTGGTGATACATAAATGTATACGCTGGTTTTCACAGCACCGATCCATTTGGTTGCCAGGTTCCATAACAGGAAGCCAAGCGCACTGGCCCCAAGGCCCAGGAAAAGGAAATTTCCCACTACCTTCGGATTATGGATCAGGCTCAGATCCCAGGAAGCTTTCTGCTGGATCAGGACCGGAATCAGGAAAATAATTCCGTAGAAATAGATTCTTCTTGTCACTGCGATGGTGGGATAATCCCACTCCCCAATTTTTTTCACAAGGGCAGAATACGCGCCCCAGGAAATCATGGCCAGGAAGGCTAGACCATCTCCAAGAGGGTTCAGATTAAAGCTTTTCTGTCCGTTCATACTGATCAGAATTACTCCTACTATGGCAATCACAAACCCAATATAAAAGTAAATCCCGGACTTCTCATTTTTAAAGAAAATGCCCACCATTACTGCTACAAAAAACGGCGCACACGCCACAATAATTCCCACATTGGAAGCGTAGGTCATGGTCAGCGCCGTGTTTTCCAGCATGAAATACAGCACGATCCCGAATAATCCTGCGCCTGCAAACGCAAGCTCCTGCCTGGGATTTTTCAGCTTCAGATGGTGGGGATAAAAGATCAGCAGCGCCAGAAATGCAAGCACCGCACGGGTAAATAATACCTCCGCAGGAAGGAAATAATTAAGCAGTACCTTGGTGGATACAAAGGTGGCACCCCACATGATCTGGGTTCCGCAGGCAAGAACATGTCCTGCAATCTGTCTTCTCTCTTCTGTCATTTTTTACTCCTGTTCTTTCCAGTATTTTTATTAATTTCTCATGAACCGGAGGGGATTCTTACCAGAATCTGCTCTCCATTTTTCTTAGCTAACGTCAGAACTGGAATGTGTTTTTTCCGAAGCATATGCACTACCGGGTACGCCGCAAACGTGTTATCTCCTACAAAAACAGCCTCTGGTTTATACTTCAGGATTTGCTTTACCTGCTCCTTCACGGCTGCTTTCCACTCCTGTTTTTCCATAAGGATTTCTCCGTAAATGCCCTGCATTTCCAGTTCCGGAAGCTCTGGAAAATCAATGTGGATCACCTTTGCGGACTGCAGTTTGGGCAGCTGCAGAAGCAGTTCGTCAATGGAAAAATCTCCGCCGAAGTTCACAATAATGGGCTTTTCATGGAACTCTTCCAGACTGATCTCACAGGCTTTTATGGCATCCTCAAGGGTTCCGGCAGTCATAAGAAAGCCGCCCTTATGGCAAAATCCAGCACTTTCAAGCCCGGTTTTCTCTGCCAGTTCTTCGTTTTCCAGTCCCAGCCATTCCACAGGAAAGCTGCATTTATAATTCAGGGAATACTCTTTTTTCTGTGGCTGAATGCAGTATCCGCCTCTGTTTGACGGGAAAATTACAAAGACAATTTCCGTCTCAGACAGCCGCTTCTGACAGGGAACAAACTCCGGCAAAACCAGAATTTTCGCCTCTTCTTTTCCTTTTTCCCCGGAAAGAATTGCCTTCTCGTGGGCTTCCAGAAGCTCCTCCACTCTCTTATCTGCACGCTCATTTCCACGATAGCGCTCGAATTTATTTTCCAGAATCATGCCAGCTACACTTACTGCCTGAAAAAAAGCTTCATCATTGCCTCCCTGTGCATCCCATGTAGGATTAAAGTTGCCGATCAGGGTGGCAAGCTCATTTTTCTCCCCTGTATTGTCGTTGTTATCAAGGGGCTGCACAAAGGACTGGTCAAATTTTTCTGCCAGCTCCCGTCCAAGAATTTCCTCTCCAAGAGCTTCCCAGAGAAGTCCAAATGCCGCATAAGGCACTCCGTTTTCCCGGACGCGGCTGTCCTTCTGGTGATGGTCATACTGTCCCCGTCCAATGTCGAAAACAATGCCATCGAAGTCTTCCGGAACCTTGTTTCCTCTGAAAATGTTGATTTCCGGATTCAGGTACAGCAGCAATGCGGCTGAAAATACGTCGTCTGCGTGGAATTTTCCACTGTGGGTGAATGCAGACGCATTGTTTTTCTTTATCTGTTCTGATAAACTGCTCATAAATTTTTTACCGTTCTTTCTATATTCATATGCACAGAAGCATTGTAACACAGGCCTTGGGCAAAATAAATGCCATGCACAATATTTTCCCAAGAGCGTATGTGAAAAAATGCTCTCGTATTGAAAAAGTTTATCAATAAAGTATTTTCTATACCGCATCCTGAAAATGCGTGCTATACTGTCCGTTAGGCTATGCTAACCCTTGTGGGCAGAGCGGATCCTCTCCCTTTTGATATCCCGTCTGCCCCTGCATTTATCTGAAGAAGGAGGTCTCCTAGTGCCTTTAAATTTAACGGATTTTAACCAATTTTATATCATTAATAAAGTATGTGGACTGGAAAAACAGCGTCATTATCTGGAGTCACTGGGCTTCGTACCGGGTACCCAGGTCACTATTTTATCAGAACTTCATGGCTATTATGTGGTTATGGTAAAGGGCAGCAAGATTGGGCTGGATAAAGAGCTGGCCAAAAAAATCATTGTTTACGCAAACTGATTATGATTACAAAATCCCGTCTGTAAAGCATATTTTCCTTGCTTTTGGCGGGTAAAATTTACTGGAGAAACATATGGAAAGAAACAAAACTATTATGAAACTCTGCTATTTGCAGATGGCACTTTATATCGTATTTCTCACGTCATTGATCGTGCATCACAAGGGAGGTATGAGCGGAAAAACCTTTGCCCTGCTTGTCATTTTATCCCTTTTCGGCTGCGCCGTATCCCTGACTTTGGCTGATTATCTGAAGAATATGATACAGAATTCCGGCTTCGATGTGGCTGGCGTACATGACAAAAAGTCACTGGAAAAGAAGCTTCTGCAGCTTCAAAATGCAGATGACACCCTGGATGTGGGTGTGATGATGTTCGACCTGAACAACCTGAAAAAGATCAACGATACCTACGGTCATGAGCAGGGAGATGTGTTCATTCAGACCTTTGCATCTTACCTGACCCGAATCCTTACAGAGGACAGTTTCCTGGCCAGATTCGGCGGAGATGAGTTTGTAATTGTCCAGAATCATGCCACCTGGTCCCAGCTGGAACAGATGAATATTCAGCTTCAATCCATGCTGGATGTGTACAATCAGACCGCAGATCATCCCATCAGCTATGCCGTTGGCTACGACATCAGCTGCAAAAATCATTACTATCTGATCATGGATCTTCTGCAGATTGCAGATCAGAAAATGTATGAGGACAAGCGCTATAAGAAAGAACTTCTTGCTGGAAAACCTGTAGATTTCAACAAAAACCGCCTGGCAGAAAGCATCTCAACGGAATCCCTGAAGGAGAAGCTTTTTACCATTCTAAACAACAGCAACGGGGAAAAGCATTACGCATTTGTAATGACAGATGTAAATAATTTTCACCTGATCAATGATTACTGGGGCTATGAAACGGGCACCAATATCCTGAATTTTATTCTGAAAAAGCTGGAACTTTTTCCCCAGACCCTGTTTGTAAACCGGTATCATTCTGATATTTTTGTCTGCGTTATTGACATTACCGGACAGGAGCATAACAGCTTTAAACAGAAAATTGTAAACTATAATAAGCAGACTGCCCAGGAAGTTCTGGATGCTTATCCGCTGAATTATCTTTCTCTGAATGCAGGAATTTATTATCTGGAAAACAGCGAAATTCCATGTGAGGAAATCATTTCCCACACCAATATTGTCCGCAGAAAAGCCAAGTCAAACATTTGCGGAGTTTGCGAATACAGTGAGGAAATTGCAAAGGCAGAGCAGAAACGGGCGGAGACGATCCACTCCTTCCAGGAGGCGCTTGGACGAAAAGAATTCCAGATTTATTTCCAGCCTAAGATCAGCGGAAAGGATCAGAAAATCTCAAGTGCTGAGATTCTGGTTCGCTGGAAACGGGCGGATGGAGAGCTCTGGTTCCCGGACAGCTTCCTTCCTATTCTGGAAGAAACAGGGGAAATTGAAGCGCTGGATTACTATGTTTATGAAGCTGCTTTCCAGTGGCTTGCTTCAAGAAGAGATGCCGGGCTTAAGC
>CAVJRB010000100.1:0-3601 GCA_963651655.1 bacterium
CATGTGGTGTTTTGCAGTTCCGCTGGGATGCATTGCGGCATTTGTGCTGAAGCTTCCGGTACTTATGGTATATTTTGTGTTGAATCTTGATGAGATTGTCAAACTTCCTGCAGTGTTTCAGCATTACAGGAAATATAAATGGGTAAAAAATTTAACAGAAATGGAGAATTAAATTATGGACATGAAAAAAAGAAGAGACATGCAGCTTTTATATGTCACCGACGAGGCAATTATGGAAGAACAGAGTGTGTGCAGAAAGAAATTACAGAAGCTTAATTTTATGGATCGTTCCGATTTTGATGGAATTGCAGAAACGGTAAAGGATCTTTTCGGTAAGACTGGCAGGGAATGTGCGGTTAACCCTCCGTTCTACTGCGACTATGGTTCTCATATTGAGGTAGGCGAGAATTTTTTTGCAAATTATAACTGTACCATTATAGATGTGGCAAGGGTGCGAATCGGAGACAACTGCTTTATGGCTCCCAATGTAGCCATTTATACAGCCGGACACCCCATTCACCCGGACACCCGTAATTCCATGTTTGAATATGGAAAGGAAGTGACGATCGGAGACAATGTGTGGCTGGGCGGAAACACAGTAGTGTGCCCGGGCGTACATATCGGGAATAATGTGGTGATTGGTGCCGGCAGCGTGGTTACCAAGGATATCCCCGACTGGTCAGTTGCAGCCGGCAATCCCTGCCGTGTGATCCGCAAAATCACAGAAGAGGACAGAAGAAAAGTATTCCACAATGAAGAAGCGGATGAGGAAGCGTGGAACAGGATTTGTGAATCTGCTAAAGAAGCAGAAGTAGATTTTTAAGAAGTTCTTAAGGATGCAGGAATTTACACAGAAAATTTGTAGATTCCGAAGGTTTGAGAAATGTTGAAAAAGAGGCTGTGACAGTGAGTGAAAAAGAATGGGCTAAAAAAATAATGATGATAGCAGCTGGTTCGATGATAGCAGCATACGGTATCACCCTGGCATTATATGCTGGATTTGGAGGTGCAACCCTTGCAGTTTTGTGGCAGGGAATTTCCAAAACATTTCATATGAGTATAGGGACAGCATCTATGATTGTAGCGATAGCTATGATTGGATTTGTATTTTTCTACGACAGATCACAGATCCATATTGGTACAATTCTTTATCAGATTGTGTATAGCCTCTGTGTTGATTTATTTGCGAATGCACATGTGTACAGCACCCATGTGTGGATAAATGCGCTGATTATGCTGCTGGGAGTCATGCTTTTTGCAGTTGGAACAGGATTTTATGCGGCAGCTTCTCTGGGAAGGGGATCCTATGAGGCATTAACTTTTTCCATTGCTCACAAGAATGGATGGCAGATAAAAACAGTGCGAATGGTACTGGATGCCATGATGGTGATTATCGGAATTTTATTAGGTGGAAAGTTTGGAATCTGTACAATCGTAACGATTATCATTTCCGGACCGATTATTCAGTTTACGGTATTAAAAACCAAAATGGCACTTAAACTATAAAGACGGATATTGAAGAACCGTGTATTTAAAAGAAACTCTGAAAAAGAAAGGCGGACAATTATATTCTGTCCGCCGTAAAATGATGCGGATTGAACCTGTCTCAGATATCATGAAACATTCCAATCTTATTCTTGATCCGCTGCATTTCATTATCCGTCTCGATCACAGCCTGGGCGGAGCGGAGGAGTTCGGCGCTGATTTCATCGTAGCCGGGGAGGTCCTCGATCCCCTTCTTATAGCGAAGCTGATGCTCCAGGGTAGCCCAGAAATCCATTCCATTGGTACGGATCTGAAGCTCTACCCGCATAGGCGTTTTGCCCTTGGAGAAGAATACCGGAATTTCCACGATCATGTGATAGCTGCGGTAGCCGTTCGGCTTGGGATTTTTGATATAGTCCTTTACTTTAAGAACCTTAATATCATCCTGTCCTGCGATAAGGTCTGCTACCGTATAAATATCATCAATAAATGCACAGACCACACGCACTCCTGCAACATCATTCAGCTGCTCCTGAATATTTTCTGCCGTAAAATCATATCCCAGCTTCTTCAGCTTCCGGTAAATACTCTCCGGTTTCTTAATCCTCGTCTTAATAAAAGAAATAGGATTTCTCTTGTATTCAACAGAAAACTCGTCATCCAGAACCTCAAGCTTGGTCTGCACTTCCCGGATGGCGCAGCGGTACATCATCATCAGATCATTAAATTTAGCTGCATTATTAATAAAACGCTGAGGATCCGGCGTATCCAGCCAGGATTCCTTTTTTTCATCTTCGGTCATAATAATCTCCATTCACTTTTAACATTGCGTAAGCATTCTTACTCGATAAATATAATTTTATTATATAGGAAAGGCAGGAAAGAAGCAATGTATATCTGATTTTCGTCCTTGACATAATTGTAAAAAAGTATATAAAGAAACATTTTTTATTTTACATTCATTTTACTTTCCCGCGATAGTGTTTTTTACATCCCCGGGGTAAGATACACACTGTAATCGCGAGAGAGAGAAAAAACAAGGACCGCGAAGAAAAGGAGAAATAAAATCATGAAAAAAGGTTTAGCAGTAGCAATGGCGGCATTATTAGGAGTAGCAGCAATGGGTACAACAGCAATGGCAGCAGCTTCCGGAGATATCACAATCTGCTCCAGAGAAGACGGTTCCGGTACAAGAGGCGCATTCATTGAACTGTTTGGAATTGAAGAAAAAGACGCAGATGGAAATAAAGTAGACAATACCACAGAAGCAGCAAAGATCACAAACAGCACTTCTGTTATGTTAAGCACAGTAGCTCAGGATGAGAACGCAATCGGATATGTTTCCCTTGGTTCCCTGGATGACAGCGTAACAGCTGTAAAGATCGACGGAGCAGAGGCAACTGCAGAGAACATTGAATCCGGAGATTACAAAGTAGTTCGTCCCTTCAACATTGCAACCAAGGATGATGTAAGCGAAGCAGCACAGGATTTCATCAACTACATCATGAGTGCAGACGGACAGGCAGTGATCGAGGAAAACGGCTACATCGCAGTTGGTGACAAGCCAGAGTATGAGGCAGCTGACGTAGAAGGCAAGGTGGTAGTTGCCGGTTCCTCTTCTGTAACACCTGTTATGGAGAAACTTGCTGAGAGCTACAACACCGTAAACGACAAGGTTGAGATTGAGGTTCAGCAGAGCGATTCCACAACTGGTATGACATCTGCAATCGACGGACTTTGCGACATCGGTATGGCTTCCCGTGAATTAAAGGACAGCGAGCTTGAGGCTGGTCTTACCGCAACTGTAATCGCACAGGATGGTATCGCAGTAATCGTAAACAACGACAGCGGTGTAGAGGAACTTACAAGTGACCAGGTAAAAGATATCTACACAGGCAACATCACAACCTGGGAAGAGCTTGCAAAATAATCAGCTCTGATAATAAAAATCTTCCCCCGATAAAGGAACGGACTTTATGAGATCAATCAATGAAAAAGTAATGAAATTCGTGTTCCTTGCAGCGGCGTGCACTTCGGTGCTTGCCGTTGCATTAATCTGTATTTTCCTTTTTGCAAACGGATTGCCGGCAATGGCGAAAATCGGCCTGCCAGATTT
>CAVJRB010000100.1:3611-9805 GCA_963651655.1 bacterium
AAATGGAAGCCATCCAACGGACTTTACGGAATTTTCCCATTTATCCTTGGAAGCATTTATGTAACAGCAGGAGCCATTGTGGTAGGAGTTCCAACAGCCCTTCTGCTTGCAATCTTCCTTGCATTTTATTGTCCAAAGAGATTATATGGACCGTTAAAAGCAATGGTAAATCTGCTTGCAGGAATTCCTTCCGTTGTATATGGATTCTTTGGCCTGACGGTGTTTGTACCGCTTCTTCGCCAGATCACAGGACATGACGGAAGTACCATGCTGACAGCCTCCGTACTTCTTGGAATCATGATTCTTCCAACCGTTACAGGTGTTGCAGAACCAGCCTTAAAAAGCGTTCCCACAAGCTATTATGAAGGTGCGCTGGCACTTGGAGCAACCCACGAAAAAAGTGTATTCGGCACTGTTTTCCCGGCTGCGAAATCCGGTGTTCTTGCAGGCGTGGTTCTTGGAATCGGACGTGCTATTGGAGAAACCATGGCGGTGATCATGGTTGCCGGAAACCAGACCTGGATGCCCCAGGGACTGTTCAAGGGACTTCGTACCATGACTGCAAACATTGTAATTGAGATGGGCTATGCAACCGATCTTCACAGAGAGGCACTGATCGCCACAGGCGTGGTATTATTTGTATTTATCCTGATCATCAATCTGTGTGTATCAGCCCTGAAAAGGAGGGCAGAAGATGAGTAAAACCAAAATGTCCTACTGGAAAAATCATCCCGGATCAGCAGTACTTCGGCTTCTGGTGTGGCTGTCCGCCATCATTACAGTGGCAGTTATGGCATTCCTGGTAGGCTTTATCCTCATAAAAGGCGTAGGAAATCTGTCACCGGATCTGTTTGCTCTGGAATATAATTCAGATAACGCATCCCTGATGCCTGCACTTATCAATACTTTGATCATCACACTGTTAACCCTGGTGATCGCTGTGCCATTTGGTATTTTCGCAGCTATCTATCTGGTAGAATATGCCAAAAAAGGAAGCCGTCTGGTAAAGGTCATCCGTATCACAACGGAGACGCTTCAGGGAATTCCTTCTATTATATACGGCCTGTTCGGACTTCTGTTTTTCAGTACCGCCCTCCACTGGGGCTATTCCCTTCTGGCTGGTTCCATGACACTGGTAATTATGATCCTGCCGCTGATTATCCGTACCACAGAAGAAGCACTTCTGGGAGTTCCGGATGCATACAGGGAAGCTTCCTTAGGACTTGGAGCCGGCAAGCTTCGTACTGTTTTCAAGGTCGTGCTTCCAAGCGCCATTCCTGGAATTCTTTCCGGCGTGGTACTTGCAACCGGACGTATTGTAGGTGAGACGGCAGCCCTGATTTACACAGCTGGTTCTGTGGCAAAGGTTCCGTCAAACCTTATGGGTTCCGGACGTACGCTTGCCGTACATATGTATGTACTTTCCAGCGAGGGTCTTTACATGGACCAGGCCTATGCCACTGCGGTGATACTGCTTCTGTTTGTACTGCTCCTGAACTGGGTTTCCGGAATTTGTGCAAAGAAACTGAGTAAAGCTGCAAATGGCCAGTAAAAAGTGAAAGAGGAGAATTATGGGTAAAATAGATATAAAAAACATGGATCTGTACTACAGCCAGTTTCATGCTTTGAAAAATATAAATCTGGAAATTCCGGAGAAAAAGATCACAGCCTTTATCGGACCAAGCGGCTGCGGCAAGTCCACCCTGCTGAAGTCCTTAAACCGTATGAATGACCTGGTAGAAGGGTGTAAGATTACAGGTGACATCCGTCTGGACGGGGAAGACATTTACGGAGATATTGATGTAAACCTTCTTAGAAAACGTGTGGGAATGGTGTTCCAGAAACCGAATCCTTTCCCAATGAGTATTTATGACAACATTGCATACGGTCCCCGCACCCACGGAATCCATTCCAAGGAAAAGTTGGATGAGATCGTAGAGCGTGCCCTTCGAAACGCATCCATCTGGGATGAGGTAAAGGACCGTCTGAAAAAAAGCGCACTGGGCATGTCCGGCGGACAGCAGCAGAGACTTTGCATCGCAAGAGCCCTTGCAGTAGAGCCAGAAGTACTTCTTATGGATGAGCCGACTTCCGCCCTTGACCCTATTTCCACCTCTCATATTGAAGACCTGGCGTTGGAATTAAAGGATCGTTATACCATTGTGATCGTGACTCACAACATGCAGCAGGCAGCGCGTATTTCGGATAAGACCGCATTCTTCCTGCTTGGTGAGATCATCGAATATAACGATACTACAGAGCTGTTTTCACGTCCGCAGAACAAGAAAACAGAAGAGTATATTACGGGGAGGTTCGGTTGATATGAGAGATGTGTACAACACAAAGCTTGCCAGGCTTTCAGATGAAATTCTGGAGATGGGAAATCTGTGCGGACAGGCGATCATGAAAACCTGTCAGCTTCTTGCAAGCGTAGAGATCCGGGACGCTGCAACAGAGGATATCAACAAGATTGAGAAGGAAATCGACGATAAGGAGCATAATATTGAAGCACTGTGCATGCAGCTTCTTCTGAAGCAGCAGCCGGTAGGCGCAGACCTTCGCAAAATTTCCGCAGCCCTTAAGATGGTTACGGATATGGAGCGGATCGGCGACCAGGCCACAGATATTGCAGAGATTATGATGACCGGAAGCATTCACGTTCCGGTGACAGCCATTCCCCTTCAGGAGATGGCAGACCACGCCATGCATATGGTAAATGACAGCGTTGCCGCTTACGTGGAAGGCAAAAGCGACCTTGCGAAAAAGGTGATCGACAGTGATGACATTCTGGATAATCTTTTTAACCAGGTTCGAAAAGCACTGGATATGAACCGCATGGGCTATTCCGGGGATGAGGTTCTGGACCTTCTCATGGTCTCCAAATATTATGAGCGAATCGGTGACCACGCAACCAATATTGCGGAGTGGGCAGAGTTTTCCGTGGATGGAATCCACAGAAACGGCGACAGCGTAAGTGATTTATTTAATCCAAAGTCCTTGTAATGAAAAAGGTATGTCTCGATAGGAGGCATATCTATAGATGAAATGCATGTGAGCCAGCAGGTGATTCTGCTGGCTTTTTTCTATTGAGCGGTAAATGTGTATAAAATCAGCCCTGGAAATTTCAGCACAATCACGAAAATAAAAATCTGTCTGGACAAATTAAAAAGAAAAGAATAAGATTAAAATTAATAAAAATATAAACTAAATATTTAAGTGAATTAAGTAAAAACAATTACCATTCGAGTAAAAAGCGAGGAAAAGAAAATGGCAGATTACAATCTTACAAGACTGAAACATTTAATGCGCCGTGCAGATGCCGGGGAGGAGCTGACAATCGGCTTTCTGGGAGGCTCCATCACTCAGGGAAGCCTTGCCACAGAACACCAAAACACTTACGCCTACCGGGTATTTACCTGGTGGAAGGAAACCTTTCCAAAAGCGGAATTTCATTATGTCAACGGCGGTATCGGCGGCACAACCTCCCATTTTGGCGCAGCCCGTGCGGTTTCGGATGTTTTGATGTACCAGCCGGATTTCGTAGGAATTGATTTCAGCGTCAATGACAAGCCGGAAGAATTCTTTCAGGAAACCTATGAAGGAGTGCTTCGAAAGGTTTACACCTGGCCTTCTGCGCCTGCCGTCCTTCTTCTCAACAACGTTTACTATGACACCGGAATCAATGCCCAGGAGCAGCACATTGCAGTGGGGGACTGGTATGGCATCCCTCATGTAAGCATAAAAGACACTCTGTACCGTCAGATGAAAGCGGGCGTTTACACCCGCGAAGAACTGACTCCAGACGGACTCCATCCAAATGACAAAGGCCACGGCCTGGTTGCCGCAGAAATCATTCGTTTTCTGGAAAATGTAAAGAACAGCTTGGATGAGGAAATGAAATCTGGAGAACGAAATGGAAAAGAAGAGAATATCGAGGCACAGCAGCTTGAGAAAGATGTTTTGCCAGCTCCTCTTACCGCCAACGCCTACGAAAACGCCAGAAGGCTGACCATCCGTGAGTGCTCTCCGAAGCTGGAAGGCTTCCGCGCAGATACACGTGAAAAGCAGGGCCACCTGGACTGCTTCAAAAACGGCTGGATCGGAAAAAAGAATGGCGACAGAATCACCTTTGAAGTGGAAGCCTCCTGCATTGCCGTTCAGTATCGTAAAACAATCAGCCGCCCTGCACAGAGGGCTGTTCTGGTTCTGGATGGGGATGCGGAACACTCCATTTTGCTTGACAGCAATTTCGAAGAAAACTGGGGAGACTGCCTGTATCTGCAGCCTATTTTACACCACGGAATCCAGAAGAAGCATACCGTAGAGATCACGATTACGGACTCGGATGCCACTCAGGTAAAAACACCATTTTATCTGTTATCTTTGATCATAGCATAACAAAAAAATCTCCTGCCAGCGGCTAAAAGCATCGACTGACAGGAGATTTTCTAATCTCAATAATTTTTCAGGAGAGGAATTCTTTTTAATCTAGTCTTAAAACTGGTAATTCTTATGTCTCTTAAAGAAATCCTTTGTTTCCCTTACAACCACGCCGCTTAAAGCAAGCAGTGCGATCAGGTTGGGGAATGCCATCAGGGCATTGAAGATATCTGCAATGTTCCATACAGCAGCAACGGTCATGTACGGTCCGATAAATACGCAGATGATATATAACCAGCGGTAAGTTTTGACTGCTGTCATATTGCGGTTAAACAGGTATTCCAGGCAGCGCTCCCCGTAGTAATCCCATCCAAGGATAGTGGTGAATGCGAAGAATACCAGGCACAGCATCAGTGCGAAGGACGCAAACTGCGGCGGGAAGGGAAGTCCCTTCTGGAAGGCTGCTGTGGTAATGGCAACACCCTCAAGACCTGTGTTCCAGGTTCCGGTAATGACGATAGAAAGACCGGTCATGGTGCAGATTACGATGGTATCAATGAAAGTACCTGTCATGGAAACAAGTCCCTGACGAACCGGCTCTTTGGTCTGGGCAGCAGCTGCAGCGATCGGAGCGCTTCCAAGACCGGATTCATTGGAGAAGATACCGCGGGCAATACCCTTTTGCATTGCCACGATCATGGTTCCCATAGCTCCGCCTGCAAGGGCGCTTCCTGAGAATGCAGTTTTTACGATTGTTACAACTGCACCAGGAACTGCAGTGATATTTGTAAGGACAATGATCAGTGCAAGTACTACGTACAGAATTGCCATAAACGGCACAACGATCTGGGATACCTTGGCAATACGCTGAATGCCGCCAAGAACTACAAGTCCTACACATACGGTAAGGATCAGGCAGGCAATGACTGTAGCCCAGGAATATGTATTTCCGAAAAGGGAAACGGTGTGAACGGTGTCCGGATCAAAGAAGTTCTTTACTGCGGAAGCAATACCGTTTACCTGTGTAAAAGTACCGATTCCGAAAAGACCAACTCCTGCTCCGAAGAATGCGAAAATCTTCGCAAGCCATCTCCACTGTTTTCCCATACCATTTTCAATGTAATAGAAAGGTCCGCCAAGTACATGGCCTTCCTTGTCGATGGTACGGTATTTGATCGCAAGAAGACCTTCTGCGTATTTGGTTGCCATTCCGAAGAATGCGGCAACGATCATCCAGAATAAGGCGCCAGGTCCGCCGGCTGCGATGGCAGTGGCAACACCTACGATATTTCCGGTTCCAATGGTAGCGGACAAAGCCGTGCAAAGTGCACCAAAGCTTGTAACCTCACCTTCGCCGCCTTCTTCGTTTCGTACCATGAATTTCAGTGCTTTTCCAAGATGTCTTACCTGTAAAAAGCCTAACCGAACGGTTAAAAGGAATCCTGTGATCAGGATCAGAATGATAAGCGGAAGTCCCCAAACGACTCCGTCAAACCAGGTGATAAAGTTGTTGATTTGTGTAAACATGTTCTCTTTCCTCCATCCTTTTGCCTGAGAGATTAACAGCATGATACATGCTGCGTACACCTTCGGCGCTCTTCCATTTATTTTTTGAAGAGACTCTCCTGAGTTTACGAATACACCGTGCTAGAGCCTGTTTGAAAAATCATTCCTGCAATCTGCACGCCCCACTTTGCGGTATATTTCACCCGAATTCGGTTGTCGTAGCCCGCTACGACGCCCTCATCCGGGCAAAATCTCCCACAAATTGTGACGCACATCTTGCAGAAAGCCTTTTTCAAACACGCTCTAGA
>CAVJRB010000101.1:0-3784 GCA_963651655.1 bacterium
GAGATCCGCCACACCTCTGATGTGCCCATTATCATGCTCTCCGCAAAGGGAGAAACCTTCGACAAGGTACTTGGCCTGGAGCTTGGCGCTGATGACTACATTATCAAGCCATTTGACTCCAAGGAGCTGGTTGCCAGAGTCCGTGCCGTGCTCCGCCGCTTCCAGCCAAAGCCGGCTGCCATTGTCAGCGACGAGAAATGCGCATCTTACCCAGACCTTACCGTAAACCTTACCAATTACTCTGTTACCTACATGGGAAAACAGGTGGACATGCCGCCTAAGGAGCTGGAGCTTCTTTATTTCCTGGCAGCCTCACCTAACCAGGTATTTACAAGAGAGCAGCTTCTGGACCATATCTGGGGCTATGAATATATTGGAGATACCAGAACCGTAGACGTACACATCAAGCGTCTCCGTGAAAAGATCAAGGATCATCCAAGCTGGTCCATCTCCACAGTCTGGGGAATCGGATATAAATTCGAGGTGAAAAGCGAATGAGAAAAACAGTGCACAGCAAACTGATCGCCTGTTATATTCTCATCGGAATCATTGGTTTTCTTTTTGCCACAGCAGGAGGATCACATTTTGTGGAATCCTATCTGGAAGGTGAGGTAGGGCACCGCTTATATGACGGTGCCACCCGCCTTGCTTCGGATGAGATTGCAAAAACACAGATCACAGAAGCGGACAAAGAAGGCCTTCAGAAACTGGTGGATATTCTGGCTTCCGGGGAAGAGGCAGGAGTACTGCTTTTTGATGAGAATGCCCATGTGCTGGTTCAGTCCTCCAATATTGCTTCCCGAATGGCAGTTTCTGATGCAAAGTCCACTGAAAAGGACTTTGCAGATAAAGCAGCTATCAATGATAATATCTCCCCATTTGAGCTGGATTCTGAGCTTTGGGAATCAGCGGAATACCGAATCAGTAATTTTTACGGTTATTTTGACAGCCTGCAGTTAAACGTGGTAGCTCCCATAAAGGATTCTGAGAAAATCCTGGGATATGTGACCTATCATTATGACATGCAGCAGCTTTATCAGAAACGCAGCGGTCTTCTTGGAATCCTTCAGATGATTTTCTTTGGAGTATACGCACTTTGCGGACTTTTGCTTCTGTTCTACCAGAAGTGGGTGCACATTCCCATGAAGCAGATCATTAAGGGTGCTTCAGAGTATGCAAACGGAGATCTGACCTACCGCATTCCGGTAAAGTCAGAGGACGAGCTGGGTTACCTTTCCAATACCCTGAATTACATGGCTGACAAGATCAACCAGAACGGAGAATACCAGCGAACCTTTATCGCAAATGTTTCCCATGATTTCCGCTCTCCCCTTACTTCCATCAAGGGCTATGTGGAAGCGATTCTGGATGGTACCATTCCGCCGGAGATGCAGGACAAATACTTAAATATTATTTCCCATGAGGCAGACCGCCTGGAAAAACTGACCCGCAGTCTTCTGGTGTTGAACGATCTGGATCAGCGCAAACGGATGATGAACATCCGCCGTTTTGATATCAATGACGTGATCAAGAATACAGCCAATACCTTCGAGGGAACCTGCTCCCGGAAAAATATTGATCTGGAACTTTTGCTCTCCGGTAAGGAACTGTTTGTGGAAGCAGATATGGAGCAGATTCAGCAGGTACTGTACAACTTACTGGACAATGCAATTAAGTTCAGCAATGACAATTCTTCCATTAACATTGAGACAACTGTGAAGAATGGAAAAGTGTTTGTATCTGTGAAGGATCATGGCGTTGGAATTCCAAAGGAAAGTCTTTCCAAGGTGTGGGATCGTTTTTATAAGACAGATACTTCCCGTGGAAAGGACAGAAAAGGCACCGGTCTTGGACTTTCCATTGTAAAGGAAATCATCCGGGCACATAATCAGAATATTAATGTAATCAGTACAGAAGGGGTTGGAACAGAGTTTATCTTTACCTTGGAAAAAGCGAAATGAGAAATTTGGGGATGGCAGAATCTGCCATCCCCTGTTTATTGTCCAGCTGCAGTATAGGCACTTGATCCGCCCCTGCCGCGTATCCTTTATTTCCAGTCGTATTTCCGTAAATGTCCTTCCAGCTTCAGATGTGCGAAATCATGCTGGCGGAAGGCTTCGTAGAGAATAATGGCAACGGAGTTGCTTAAGTTCAGGGATCTGGTCTCTCCGAACATGGGGATTCTGACGCAGGTTTCCTGATTGTCCCGCAAAATTTCTTCCGGAATTCCGGCACTTTCCTTGCCAAACATAATGAAACAGTCATCCTCATACTGTACATCTGCGTAGGTCTGAGGTGCCTTAGTCGTGGCGTAATAAATCTTTGCCCCAGGGTTCTTTGCCAGGAAGTCCTCGTAATCCACATATCTGGTTACGTCCAGATCCTTCCAGTAATCCATTCCCGCGCGCTTCAGCGCTTTCTCACTTAAAGAAAAGCCAAGGGGCTCGATCAGATGAAGACGTGTGCCTGTTGCCACGCAGGTACGTCCAATATTTCCTGTATTCGCCGGAATCTCCGGTTCATGAAGTACAATGTTTAATGTTCCCATTTTATTCTATTATTATCTCCTGTTTCTGCAGTGCTCTTACAAATCAAAATACCGTGCAAATTACTCTTCTAGGCAATTTCCAGCTTATATTGCTCACTGTTTATAACAAAAATCACATATTTTACTCACTGAATAATTTTTCGAAATTTTCTTCTGCATGGTATTAACCCTACGGCAGTACTTTATAAATCTCATCTTTCGCAGGTCTTTCCAGATATCTGCCGTTTCCGTTATAATACAGCATTCTGTCATTTCCGCTGTTGGTCTGGCCGATTACGGCAGCCATAAGCCCCATGCGGCGAAGCTCCAAAACTAGCGCCTCTCCTGCCGGAACGCCAATCAAAATAGCTCCCTCTGACTGCATTTTATAAGGATTTACATCAAAAATCTCACAAATCTCAATGGTCTCCTGCCGGATGGGCACTTTGGTAAAATCCATTTCCAGTCCCACCTGGGAAGCTTCTGCCATTTTCCAGAGGGCACTTAAAAATCCGCTCTCTCCCATGGCATATAGAGCAGTAGCCCCAGCCTTCTTAGCTGTTTCCCAGGCCGCGCTTTCCTCTGGATTTTCTCCTACACCGTAACTCTCCTGCATATTCTCAGAATCATACAGAAATCCCTGGGAAAAATGTTCCCTAAGAATCTCATGCTTTTCTTTTGCAATCAGGGCAGTTCCCTTAAGGGCTACAGCTCCTGCCACAACCAGCTCATTGCCCGGCGAAAGCTGCCCGCAGATTTCTGCCTGCAGTGCCTCCATAGCTGCTTTTCCAAGTCTCATCTTCCCACATCCTTACAGAAGAAGAGAAATGACCGTAGGCACTACCATTGCCAGAACAAGAATCACTGCAATGATGGCTGTCACAAGCTTTCTTTTTTTCGGATCAAACATTCCCATAGTTCTAACCTCTCTTTATAGCCGGATTTCACGCACTGCTGCATTGTTCAGCAGAGGATCCCGGTTTTCATAATCAAACAATAATACTCTGCCGTCACGAAATACCTCAATCTGGGCAGTCTTCGGAATCTCCTCCCTGCGCCTGTATTCCCAGATGGCTTTCTCGTAAGGCTTCTGGTCCTTTTCAAAGGACGGATGGCTTTTGAGCTTTTCCCGAAGATACAGATCGTAAATCATGGAGTCTGCCACCTTTTCCCAGGTTATAACGCCCAAGGAGCCGCCAGGCTTTGCCTCAATGGCTGAGTCCCCTTCTTTTCCACTGCTGTTTCCCGTCTCTTCCG
>CAVJRB010000101.1:3794-4202 GCA_963651655.1 bacterium
AGCTCTTCCCGGATAAACTCCAGCAGAATCTCATAGCGTCTCATTCTGGAATGGGAAATTTCAGAATAGCCCTTTTTCTCATAATACTGTCCCAGTTTCTCGTACAGGGTAAAAGCATCCTCAAAAAGCGGCTCTATACAGGCAATGGTATTCTGAAACTGTCCGCTGTTATAGTACACTTCTACCATACTTTCCACCATTTTCAGGCGCAGGATATCCTCGTAAGGCAGCCATTTGGTTCCCAGTACCTCATAAGGCTCCTGTTCTTTGTACACGATCTGGTACTCTTCTACCATCTCTTTCATATGAGAGCCTTTCAGTACCTTCAGAAATCCAAGCTGAAGCTGCTGGGGCTTCAGTGCATACACATCGTTGAAGGATCTGTGAAAGCTGTCATAATCCTCGTAT
>CAVJRB010000102.1:0-11982 GCA_963651655.1 bacterium
CAGATGGGCCGCAAAGGTACGGATACCTTTTTGCTTCAGTTCTGCCTTTAATGATACCACATCCTCCACATATAGGAAAGGCATTCTGTAAACAGATCCCATAGTGGAACGGATAACCTTTGGATTGGTGATATCCACGCATGTTTTGGTAAGGAAAACTCCGGAAACTCCGGCGCCTTCCCCTGTTCTGAAAATAGTTCCCGCATTTCCCGGATCCTGAAGGTCCTCCAGCACCATAATAAGGGGTGCTTCTCCCTTCAGAATGTCTTCCATCTTCCATACAGGCTTTTTCAGCACGGTAAGGATTCCCTGAGGTGTCTTGGTGTCACACATCTGGCGAAAAACATTGTCCGCCACAATCTCCGCTTTGCCCTCCGGAAGGGCATTCACCTGCTCCATCAGTGCGATATCGGAAGTCAGGGATTCGGTTACGTAGACTTTAGAAATCCAGTCTCTGGGGGCTTCTCCGAACATCTTTCTTCCTTCTGCCACAAACAGCCCCTGTTCTCTGCGGGCTTTGGCTTTCTGGTTTAGCTGTATGACGTTTTTTACCTGTGTATTATTTGCACTGGTTATCATATATTATCCTCTGATTGCTGTGAAAATTCGTCCGCTTACAAAAATTACCCCCGCAAAGCTGAGGGTAATTATTTGTATCATATCATTATGATATGAGTGTCAAAAGGTCTTTTGCCACTCATTTGATACCTCGGATTGCTCCACAGCTACGCTGTTCACGCAATCCTCCAAATATTCGAAATCCGCTGATTTACTGCGTAAATCGCTACTTTCTCATATTTGGCGTGTCCCAAGTTCAAACGCCTTATCGTGCAAGCACGAACGGCTTTTTGACCTTTTGACACTGGTATCATCATTATTATTTCCTGTAATTATGAGAAAGGGACTCACAAACTTCCCACATGTATGGAGTTACGCTCTTCTCCATTGCAAGAGCTTCATTGATATCGAAATCAACGAAATCACCATGGCGATATCCAACAACACGGCTCTTCTTGCCTTCCAGAAGAAGGTCTACTGCCATAGCACCCATCATAGATGCATATACACGGTCCTTACATGTCGGGCTTCCGCCACGCTGCATGTGACCAAGAATAGTCGCACGAGTCTCGATTCCAGTAGCAGCCTCGATACGTGTTGCCATAGCCTGTGAATGACCGATACCCTCTGCATTGATGATGATGTGATGCTTCTTGCCCATCTTACGGCTCTCAATAATATTATTAATCAGCTTCTGCTCATCATAGTCATATTTCTCAGGGATCAGTACGTCTTCTGCTCCGTTGGCAATACCGCACCACAGTGCAAGCCATCCGGCGCCACGTCCCATAACCTCGATGATACTGCATCTCTCGTGAGAAGTAGAAGTATCACGAACCTTGTCAATTGCCTCCATAGCAGTATTAACAGCGGTATCAAAACCGATGGTATACTCCGTACATGCAATATCAAGGTCGATGGTTCCAGGAATACCGATTGTGTTGATTCCAAGGTTGGCAAGCTTCTGGGCTCCGGCAAAGGAACCGTCTCCACCGATTACAACAAGTCCGTCAATGCCGTGCTTGCGGCAGATCTCTGCACCGCGCTGCTGTCCTTCCGGTGTACGGAACTCAGCACATCTTGCAGTGTAAAGGATTGTACCTCCGCGCTCGATGGTGTCGGATACATCTCTTGCTGTCATGTCGATGATCTCTTCGTTTAAAAGGCCGTTATAACCTTTCTGGATACCTTTTACTTTAAGTCCGCTGGAAAGTCCACGTCTTACAACTGCACGGATTGCAGCGTTCATTCCAGGTGCGTCGCCGCCGCTGGTCAGGACACCAATGGTCTTAACTTTGTTTTCTGCCATAATAATCTCCTCCATCTTATGAATCGTCGGGAGCTGTGTCTCCATCTTTCGTGGAAACGCCCTCGTTTTTCTATACACATATTCAGCATTAGTTTATAGCATTTTTAAAGGTTTTTCAAGACTCTTTCCACAACTTTAACATTGTTATTTCCATATTTTTTGCTCATCTGGGCGAGCCAGTCATCCTGCAGGTTCACATGGTATGCTGCGGACAGTTTTTTCATGGCTTTTACGTCTCTTAGATAGATAACCACACTGTCCGTTCCCTGGGACTTTCGCAGGTCTTCCAGCAGTTCTTTTTCCTTCTGGCTGTAGTCTGCCTTGCTCTCAAACTGGATCCACAGCTCTCTTGGAATATCGGAAAAAGCACGGACTTTTTCCAGAATCAGCTTGCTGGCTTTATCCTCTTCTGCAGATACTCTTCCCTGGATAAAAACCCGGGCATCTTCATTGATCATGTTCTGCCATTTCTCATAATCCCTTGGGAAAACCATGACCTCCACAGTTCCCAGCAGATCCTCCACGGTAAGGAATGCCATAACCTTGTTGGTCTTGGTGTACTTAATATTTTTCTCTACGATCATGCCGCCGATGATAACCTTCTGGTTGTCTCTTACATGATTTTCGTCTTCTTCGTCCTCGTCTGCAGGCTGGAAATCTATGGTTCTGGCGGAAATCATTTTCTCCATCATATTGCGGTAACGCTCCAGAGGATGACCGCTTAAATAAATTCCAAGAACCTCTTTCTCGTAGGCAAGAATGGTTTCTTTATCGTACTCTTCTACATTTGGCATGCGGATCTCAAACTCTTTTTTGTCCTCTTCACTTGCAATGTCAAACAGGCTGAGCTGTCCTGCCATGGACTGCTTTTTGTTCCGGGAAATGTCATCTACGATCTGACCGAAAACGATCATTTTCTGGTGGCGGTTTCCTTCCAGGCAATCCAGTGCTCCTGCCTTGATAAAGTTCTCAATGGCACGCTTATTTACAGGCTCAATATTTCGCTCAATAAAGTTCTTCAGGGAAAGGTATTCCCCGTGTTCCTTTCGCTCTGCCACAATGGCATCGATAACCGGACGGCCTACGCTTTTGATTGCGGAAAGTGCATACCGGATAGAGCCGTTTGATACGGAAAATCCATATTCCCCACTGTTGATATCCGGCGGCAGAATAGGAATATTCATCTGGCGGCAAACCTGGATATACTCGGCAACCTTGGTTGGAACATCAATGACAGAAGTCATCAGCGCTGCCATATATTCCACCGGATAATAATATTTCAAAAAGGCGGTCTGGTAGGTTACATACGCATAGGCTGCCGCATGGGATTTGTTGAACGCATACTGTGCAAAATCGATCATTTCATCATAAATCTTATTTGCTATTTTTTCATCAATTCCATTTTTAATACAGCCGGGAACGCCTTCGGCTTCATTTCCATAAACAAATGCCTGACGCTCTTTTTCCATGACATCCAGTTTCTTTTTGGACATGGCACGGCGGAGAAGGTCACTTCGTCCCAGCGTAAAACCTGCAAGGCTCTGCACGATCTGCATAACCTGCTCCTGGTAGACGATACATCCGTGAGTTGCCTTCAAGATCGGCTCCAGCTGCGGGCAGTCGTAGTGAATGGTATCCGGGCGGTTCTTTCCCCGGATGTACTGGGGAATGAAGTCCATGGGACCCGGTCGGTACAGGGAAATTCCGGCGATTACATCCTCAAGGCTGTGCGGCTTCAGCTCTTTCATGAAGCCTTTCATGCCGCCGCTCTCCAGCTGGAACACGCCGTCCGTACGCCCGGTTCCAAGGGAATCCAGCACCTTCTGGTCATTGTAATCTATTTTCTGCATATCCAGGGATATGCCGTAATTTTTCTTAACGTTTTTTACTGCATTGTTGATAACGGTCAAAGTACGAAGTCCAAGGAAGTCCATTTTCAGAAGACCAAGCTCTTCCAAAGTGGTCATGGTAAACTGGGTGACAATGGTTCCGTCCTGTGCACGGGAAAGGGGCACATACTCGGAAACATCCTTCTGGCTGATTACCACTCCTGCCGCGTGCATAGAAGTGTGTCTTGGAAGTCCCTCAAGACGTTTGGCCATGTCAATGAGATGGTGAATGTCCGGCTGTTCATCGTATGCCTTTTCATCTCCGGATTTACTTCCATGGCCTTGTCAATGGTCACTACTTTCACGCCCGGGATTTTGGTTGGAACCATCTTGGCAATAGTGTCTACCTGGGCATAGGGCATGTCAAGGACACGTCCAACGTCACGGATGACTCCGCGGGCTGCCAGAGTACCGAAGGTAACAATCTGAACCACGCAGTCTTTGCCGTATTTGCGGACAACGTAATCGATAACCTCCTGTCTTCGCTCAAATCCGAAATCCACGTCAATATCAGGCATGGAGACACGTTCCGGGTTCAGGAAACGCTCAAACAGAAGATCATACTTAATGGGATCCAGCAGGGTGATTCCCAGTGTGTAAGCAACAATACTTCCTGCGGCAGAACCTCGGCCAGGTCCCACCTCGATTCCATTTTGTCTTGCATAATGGATGAAATCCCACACGATCAGGAAGTAGTCTACGTATCCCATGTTTTTGATGGTGGAAAGCTCGTATTCCAGGCGCTCCCGAAGCTCCGGGGTAACCGGATCATAAAGTCTTTCCAGGCCTTCGAAGCAAAGCTTGTTCAAATATTCCCAGGATGTGTAGCCGTCCGGCACATCAAAGCGGGGCAGCTTGGTAACGCCGAATTCGATTTCCACATGACAGCGCTGTGCGATTTTGTGGGTGTTCTCCAGCGCTTCCAGTGCATATGGGAAAAGAGCTGCCATCTCTTCTTCTGATTTCACATAGTACTGTCCGCCCTCGTAACGCATACGGTCTGTATCAGACAGCTTCTTTCCGGTCTGCAGGCAGAGAAGAATGTCGTGAGGATCTGCGTCTTCTGCGTAGGTGTAGTGGATATCGTTGGTGGCAACCAGGTCGATTCCAGTCTCCTGATGCATGCGGAGCAGCTGCTGGTTGACTGTCTGCTGTTCTGGGATGCCGTGATCCTGAAGCTCCAGGAAAAAGTTCCCCTTGCCGAAAATATCCTGATAGCGAAGCGCCGCTTTCTTGGCATCCTCGTAAAGTCCTCGGGTGATAAAACGGGCCACTTCACCAGCCAGGCAGGCGCTTAATGCAATCAGCCCCTCGTGGTATTCCTGAAGAAGCTCCAGATCCACACGGGGTTTATAATAAAAGCCTTCCTTGAAGCTTTTTGATACGATTTTCATAAGGTTCTGATAGCCCTGGTTATTCTCTGCCAGAAGCACCAGATGGTAATAACGGTCGTCGCCGCTGCCGATTTCCCTGTCAAAACGGGAACCCGGAGCTACGTAAACCTCGCAGCCCAGAATGGGGTTGATTCCAGCGGCACGGGCAGCACGGTAAAAATCAATGATTCCGTACATGACGCCATGGTCGGTAATGGCGGCACTGTCCATCCCCAGCTCTTTCACACGGGCAACGTATTCTTTTATCTTGTTGGAACCGTCCAGCAGACTGTATTCTGTATGGACGTGAAGGTGCGTAAATGCCATTTATTGTCTCCTTTTGTAAAAAACAAAACCAGCACGGGGAGTGAAGGCAAGCTATTCCCCCATGCTGCATCCTTTATTATTTTCAGGAAAAAATTGCATACCCTATTCTGCGTTTTAGAGCGTGTCTGAAAAAATCATTCCCGCAATCAGAATAAGGTATGCGATTTCTTAATATTCTTTCTTATAGATGCGTCTGTCTCTGATCTCGATCTTGCCTTCTTTGAGAAGGTGGCCTACGGCGCGCTTAAATGCATTCTTACTAAGACCAAATTCCCGTTTGATCACTTCCGGGGAGGCCTTATCATCAAATGGAAGGACTCCGGCGAATTCTTCGATCACGCTCAACACACTCTCTGCATCCTCGTTGATCTGGATGTATGCTTTCTGGCGGTCAGTGACGTTCATCTTGCCGTCTTCTTTTACTTCGGAAACACGAAGGTCAAGGATTTCTCCCGGACGGTATTTGCCGTTAGCTTCTCTTGCCGGGATCAGCGCGGAATATTTGTCATCCACAGCTACGAACACGCCGAAGCGGTCGCTGATTTCATACACGCGGCCTTTCACAGAATCGCCGGCTACATATGGGGTTCTTGTGGAAAGATAGTGATAGACCTTCATGGTGGCGCAAAGTCTGCTGCTCTTGTCTACATAAAGTGCTACCAGACATTCCTGGCCTTCTCTTACACGGCTGGTCTGCTCGTGATAGGGAAGAAGAAGGTCTTTCTCCAGCCCCCAGTCAAGGAATGCACCAATCTTGGTTACCTGAAGAACTTTCAGAACTGCGGTCTGTCCAACCTGCAGAAGGGGTTCTCTGGTGGTTGCAATGAGACGGTCTCTGGAATCTTTATAAATAAATACTTCCAGGGTGTCGCCTTCTTTCGTTCCTTCCGGAACCTGTTTCCCGGGAAGAAGCACTCGGTCTTCCTGTCCCGCATTTTTATCCTCAGCAAGGTAAACACCGAAGTCTACGGTCTTTGCCACAACAAGCTTTTGTTTTTTTCCTATTTCGATCATGGATTCTCCTTACTTAATACACTGAAATACCATTGCCTGGCCAGTACTGCAGATACTAAATCCGCCATACCTGGCCGGCATTCTTTTCGTCTTTTTTCAGTATAGCACACATTTGCCTTCACTGTGAACATCAACTTACTGAAGTCAATATAAAAAATGCAGAAAATCCTCTGGCATGGTGATTCTCTGCATTTTCTGTAAGATTAAGGGTAATATAACGGACTGGAACTTGTTCGGAAAAGGCTTTTCGTATTCTGCAGGCTCTAAGCATTTCTAAAGCGGCTTAAGAATTCCTTGGTCAACGGGTCTTTCGGGGTTTCAAAAAGCTCTTTTGGCGGGCGGTCTTCCACGATTACACCGTTTGCCATGAAAATTACACGCTTGGATACATCACGGGCAAAGGCCATCTCATGGGTTACAATGATCATGGTAAGTCCTTCGTGCGCCAGGTCACGCATAACCTCCAGAACCTCACCTACCATCTGTGGATCCAGTGCAGATGTGGGCTCATCAAAAAGCAGGATTTCCGGTTCCATTGCAAGGGCTCTTGCAATTGCCACACGCTGTTTCTGACCGCCGGAAAGCTGTTTGGGTTTGGCATTGATGTATGGGGCCATGCCTACTTTTTCCAGATAGTACAGAGCCTTTTTCTCAGCCTCTTCCTTAGATTTTTTCAGAACTTTTTCCTGGCCGATGGTGCAGTTTTTCAGAGCGGTCATGTTATTGAACAAGTTGAAGTTCTGGAAAACCATTCCAACTTTGGAACGATATTCCGGTACGTTTACGTTCTTACTGGTAATGTCAGTTCCGTGATAGTTGATTTCTCCGCTGGAAGGTGTCTCCAGCATGTTCAGACAGCGGAGCAGGGTGGATTTACCAGAACCGGAAGGTCCGATGATGCAGGTTACGTCTCCTGCGCTTACGGAGAAGTCGATATCACGCAAAACCTGATTGCTTCCAAAGGCTTTTCCCAGATGCTTTACTTCAAGAATTTTTTCACTCATGATCATTTCTCCTCCTTCTTTTTCGGATAAGAATACAGACCACTTGTGTGAGTCAGTGTATCTGTTGTTGCCAGATCATAATTCTGCGGGCCCTCCATCTTGTGTTCCAGGAGACGAAGCAGTCTGGAGCAGGCAAATGTAAGGATAAAGTACATTACCATGGCGATGGTGAATGCTTCAAAGTAGGTATAGTAAGCGCCTGCCACGCCTTTTGTGGTGTAGAAAAGCTCTACGATTCCGATGATGGAAAGTACACAGGTATCTTTGATGTTAATGATCAGGTTGTTGCCGATCTGAGGCATAATATTTCGCAGAGCCTGTGGAAGGATTACGTTTATCATGGTCTGCACATGGGTCATTCCAATGGCCTTGGCAGCCTCGGTCTGGCCTTCGTCAACGGAAAGGATTCCGCCGCGGACAGTTTCTGCCATGTAGGCTCCGGTGTTGATGGACACTACGAAAAATGCGGCAAACCACATGGACATGTTAATGTTAAACAGGTAGGCACTTCCATAGTAAATGAACATGGCCTGAACCATCATAGGAGTTCCGCGGAAAAATTCCACGTAGCAGGCCATGATAAATTTCAGGATTCCTACCAGGATTTTCTTGGCTTTTGAATCTCTTTGATCTACCGGGATTGTCTGGATAATTCCAACTATAAAGCCAATGAGGCACCCCAAAAAGGTGCCTACAATTGCTATGATCATTGTATTTCCGGCGCCTGACAAAAAAGAGGTGCCGTATTGCTGGAGCAGATACCGAATCCGTCCCCAGAAGGTTTCAGGAAGCATCGTTTTTTCTCCTCCTTGCTACATTATTCGGATAATGGCTGTACGGAAATTGCCTCGTCCATCATCTTGGTGTAATCGTCCTCTGTCATTTTGTCCAGAACACTGTTCAGTGCATCCAGAAGCTCGGTGTTGCCTTTCTGTACGGAAATACCAATGTTGATGTCTTCGTCAGATACATCGAAGGCTCCGTCTGTTCCGGAGAAGTCAAGGAGTTTGAAATCCGGGTAAGCTACGCATGCAGCCATTCCGGTTGGCATATCGGTTACAACGGCGTCGCATTTGCCAGACTCCAGTGCTACCAGCATGGCCGGTGCGCTTTCCTGTGCAGGAAGAATGTTTGCATCTTCAATCTGCGGCAGGCAGGAATCATACCAGATGGTGTTCTGCTGGGAAGTACAGGTTACGCCTTTTAAGTCTGCTACGCTTGCGGCATCTGCATAGTCGCCGTCACTTTTGACCAGTGTGATAATAGAAGCGTAATAATATGGCTCAGTGAAGTCTACCATCTGCTGACGCTCGGAAGTGATGGACTGTCCTGCGATAACGCAGTCAACTTTTCCGGACTGTACAGCAGGTACCAGGGAATCCCAGTCCAGTTTTACGATTTCCAGGTCATAGCCCAGCTCGTCACAGATGTGTTTTGCCATCATAACGTCATAGCCGTATGCATAATCGGAACTTCCGGAAATGGGAACTGCTCCATTGGAATCGTCTGGCTGAGTCCAGTTGTAGGGTGCATAGCTGCACTCCATGGCTACTTTTAATGTTTTCTTTTCTTCTGCCTGTACCATTGTAAGTCCAAGTCCCGGCATTGCAGTTACGGTAACTGCTGCTGCCATAAGACCGCTTGTCATTTTTCTCCATAAATAGTTCTTTTTCATGTTAGTTTCCTCCTCTTGATGAATTCTCATTAATCACATAACAGGGGGCATCTCGCACCCTTGTTCCTGTTTCAGGGTAAAAAAATGCAATGGCGGCGTTATCATGCTAACGCGCCATTGCGTTGTAGTTCATATTACTCTTGTTTATAAGCGAAGTCAAGAGGAGGATGAGAATATATTATAAATTCTTTTCCTTCTATAGCCTCACTTATTATAAACCTTTGTCACCTTTTATTTCTAAAACTTTCTCCATGGCCAAACCAGAAATATATACAATTTCTTCAATTGTGTACTTTCCAGCCTGCAGCATCTTAACAGCGATTTCTTGCTTTCCAAGTTCAATCCCCTGCTCTTTCCCTTTTGCGATCAGTTTATCAGACTCCAGTTCCAATACTTTTCCACCCATAACTTCACCAATTCCTTTCTTCGCCCGGTCAGCGTCAGCAAAAATATAGTCAGCAATCCGAGTGATCAATTCAAGCAAATCCCGGTATTCCTTTTCTTTGCCATCTTCCAGGAAATTTTGCTCCAGTCTTTTTTGTATTGCTGCATATTCTGCCATCAGTGCCTGAAATGTATCGTCATCTCTCTCAATCAGTTCAGCACTTTTTTCATACCTTATGATATAAAACGGTAAAAGAAATAATAGTTTCTTTTGAAAAATCACATCACTGGTATAGTTCTCTACTCGGACAATGGGTACTTTGTAGCCAATCTTCCGGCCATCCGGCATAACCAGATCCATTTCCAGATAATCCGGTCCTTTTTTCCCACGCAAATAAATTACGCAGGATTGCGGAAAATATATACGGTACCTCCCATTTTCTTTCTCTGCAAATTCCAGCGCCACCGCAAAATCGTATTCCACCATTCTGATAATCATAGCAGCATCACTGGTGCTCTGACATTCAATATGATAGACCTTATTTGCAATAAACAAATGGGAATCCGTAATAATTTCTCCACTGCTGGTGCAATGTTCATTCCTTCTCTGCACAATAGGAATATCTTCCGGATAATCCGTTCCAAAAACTTCATTAATCACCGGAATGATCAGCTGCGGCATTCGCTCTAACATAGTCCGAAAAACATCATCAAAAATCGTATTATTTGCCATGAGGCATCTCCTTTACTTTCGTTATGTATGGTCGTCTCATGTACTTTGAAAATGTTATCGGATTGTATTTTTATATTCGGGAACTGCCCGAAAATTTATCATTTGTAATGTGAAAAATGTGGTCTCCTTTCTGTCTATATTTTACACAATCAAGGGTGGATTTTCCAGTTTTGTTTTAACAAATATCTAATTTCTGAACATAAGGATTCTTTTCGCAGCAGACCTCCCATTTGGGAAGTTTTTCTCCATTTGGATCACCATTTTTTATAAAGTTTGTCCAATAATCACACATTCTGTCTGACAGTTCCATGTCTGCTGCTCTCATTGGACGCCAACAGCGTCTAAGAGTTCCAAACATATACCACAGCTCTGATGAATGAAACGCTCCAGCATCATCCCCTGGAAGTTTTCTTTCAAAATGATATACATAAGCCGGTTTTCTTCCATTTTTTTCGTTAATCAGGCTCCACTGCATAGTTCCTTTATCCAACGCAGGAATTTCATTCGTACTAACCTTCGCAAGCTGAAAATCATCCGATGTGCTTCCAAGAAGATACGACACATCTGCAGTTTTTCCCAATTCCAGTGCTTCGTCATATCCACACTTCAAAACATATCCGTCCAATACTGGAAGAAATTTCAGCCCATTATCTGCTCCTACAAGATTTTTTTCTGCCTCACAGGCTGCCTGATATAGCTTTTCTGCTGGAACATCTCTAATCTGCTCTAAAGATTCTGCTGCCAGCAGCTGTGCAATTACTTTTCCATTTTCTTCTGCTTTACTATCCGTCATTTTTCCTGCAAATCCGGTTTTGTATCCACCACCGCTTTGCATGATTGCTCCGCGAAACAGTCCTTTTGTCAGTTCCGACGTTACAAGAGTCTGAACACTGATAGCACCAGCTGACTGTCCCATTATTGTTACTCTGTCCGGGTCACCGCCAAAGGCTTCTATATTTTCCTGAATCCATTTTAGTGCTTGGATCTGGTCCAAAATTCCATAATTACCACTGTGACCAGCTTCTTCCTTTAACCATGGATGGCAGAAAAATCCAAATACTCCAAGCCTATAATTTATCGAAACAAGAACCACGCCTCTTTTGGCATATTCTTTTCCATCAAATTCAATTTCACTTCCATTTCCAGCAGTAAATCCCCCTCCATGTATCCACATCACAACCGGGTATTCTTTTCCCGGGTTCTCCGCAGGAGTCCATATATTTAAATATAAGCAATCCTCGCTTTCCAGTGGAATATACGCATTCTCTTCATTAAATTCTTTTTGATAAAATTCGCCGGGTATTGGTTCTCCCTGAATGCATCTCTTTGGAAATTGGGTTGCATCACGCGTTCCCTCCCATCCATCTGGATCTTCAGGCGCCTTCCATCGAAGTGCGCCAACTGGAGGCTTTGCATAAGGAATTCCGAAAAATCCTGTACATGTACTGTTTCTGAAGCCTTTTAAGCACCCATATTTTATCTTCGCATATTTCATACTCATAATTCACTACCTCATAACTTTCCTTTAATATTTTCCCATTGGCAGCACTGTGAATTCTTCCCAGTGCATGTTTGAAAAATCAGACAAGATACCTCAGATAATTCACTGCTTCCTCTTCATGAGGAGTATTATATATAATTCCTATTATAGCCCTGTCATTGGTGAATTGAAAATTTAAATTCCAGTCCATTCACCACCAAAACTGGAACTTACTG
>CAVJRB010000103.1:0-5959 GCA_963651655.1 bacterium
AAGTGGCAGTACAAGATTCGAGGCGGACGCATGATCTATCAGTTTGAAAGCGATGTGAAGATCGATGACGAGATTCTGATGGCAGAGCTTGGCAGCGGCGGAAGCGTAGCGCTTAAAAATATTGTCCGCACCATCCAGAAGGAACAGAATGCCATTATCCGAAATACAAAGGATAAGATCATGGTGATCCAAGGTGCAGCTGGAAGCGGCAAGACATCCATTGCCCTGCACAGAATTGCGTATCTTCTGTACCACGACCGGAAGAATCTGAAATCCTCCAACATTCTGATCCTGTCACCAAACAGCATCTTTTCCGATTATATTTCTCATATTCTGCCGGAGCTTGGGGAAGAGAATATCCGGGAAATGAGCTTTGATCTGTTTGCGTATAAGGAACTGAAGGATACGGTATCCGACTGCGAGGACCGCTATGATCAGATTGAAAGAAGCCTGACCATGCCGGATGCAGCCTCTCTTTACCGGGAGAAGCAGTCCAGGGAATTTTTGAACCAGATGGAAGGCTATCTTACCGCATTAGAAGATGAGCTGATGAATTTCCATGATGTGGAATACAAGAATTTCACCAGGAAAGAAGAGGAGATCATAGAACTGTTCTACTTCAAATTCCAGGATATTCCCCTGCTTTCCCGTATGGAGGCTGTGGCAGAGAATTTTATTGACGAGGTGGAGACCCTTCGGGACAGCGACATGGATGAGGAAGAACGTGCCTTTGTGATGGAGAAATTCATGAGCATGTATGAGACAAGGGATATCTATGTGATATACAGCCGTTTTCTGGAAAGCTGCGGCTATCCGGGACTTCCCCATGTACAGCTGGCGGACCGCAGGCTTTCCTACGAGGATGTGTATCCGGTGCTTTACATGAAGTACCGCCTGCTTGGCCAGAACAGCAGCCACAATGGAATCAAGCATCTGGTTGTGGATGAGATGCAGGATTATTCCAGACTGCAGTACCTGATCATCAAGATGATGTTCCCCTGCCGCATGACCATCCTGGGAGACAAGGCACAGACTATGGAGGATGAAAACCAGGATGTGATCGGATTTCTTCCGAAGATTTTCGGCAAAGATATCCGCAGGATCGTGATGAACAAAAGCTACCGAAACACGGTGGAGATTGCGACCTACGCCAATCATCTGGCTGGCATTACAGACATGGATCTGTTTGAGCGTCACGGCGCTCCTGTGGAAGAGAAGCACTTCCCGGGAAAAGAGTCCCAGTCCATGGAGCAGGCACTGGATGAGATCATAAAGAAGCTGGAGCTTGGGGAAGAGCAGTTTGAGACCGCAGCAGTGATCCTTCGCACAGAGGGAGAGGCAAAAAAAGCCGCGGGTATTCTGAAAGAGAAGCTGGCAGCAGCTGGTTTTGACACAGAGAACCGTTTTTCCTATCTCCACAGGGACAGTACCAGTTTCTGCAAAGGGCTGACTGTGACCACCTTTTATCTTGCGAAAGGACTGGAATTTGACCAGGTATTTTCTCTGTTTCCAGAGGCGGATACAAGTGCACTCGCAAAGCAGGGCAGATACATTGCCGCTACCCGTGCCCTTCACAAGCTGCATATGTATGAGTATGGAAATTAAATTTTACAAAAGTATGACAAACATGCGTTAAAATAAAGAAAAATTCTATTTTTCCTAGTCACAAATGTATAAAAAAATCGGTTAAAGTTTATAATATTTTCACAGTAATTTTAGCTTCAGACTTTGGAAATCCATTGACAGGTCTGTAATAAAACTGTAAAATATACACCAAGGGATTTTTACTGTAAGAACAGCGGAAGCCCGCATGACGGGCTGATCCACTTTTATTTAGAGAAATCAAGGAGGATACCATGAAAAATAAAAAGATTTTAGCAATCTTAACTATAGCAGCTAGTATTTCCATGTTTGCAGCAGGATGTAATTTCGGCGGAGCTGAACCGGAAGAGCAGGTGGTAGTGACCGAGACTCCTACACCGGCAGCAACTGCAACTCCTACACCGGAGCCGACCATTGCACCGGATGTTCAGGACAGCACTTATACATCCAGCAACGGAGCCGTTTCCATTAAGCTTCCGGATGCCACCTGGGCGAATAAGGCAGACGAGGCAGATATGCTCAGCTTTGAGTCACCGGAGCAGGGCAAGATCCTGATCCTTCACGGACAGGGTGAGGACGCCATGTCTTCCGCAATGCTTCCGGATACCGAGGATCTGGCCAATGCTCTTGAGCAGGCTTCCGATCTTGTACAGGGAACCGACTTCACTGTTGAGAACTATACTTCCAATGATGTAGAAGGAGTAGGCGTTTATTCCTACACAGTCAGATATACAGACGCTTCCAAGAGCGGCGGCTACGCATATGCCCTTCACAAGATCTATAAGAGTGCAGATGAATATTACAATATCTGCGGATCTGTAGTGAACGATGATTCTCTTGCTGGAATCCAGGCAGCTATTGATTCCTTTGGAATTTCCGGAGATTCTTCCCTGAAGGCAGCAGCACCTGCTGCAGGAGATAATGCTTCTGATGGCAGCACAGACGGAAGTACAGACGGTACACAGTCTGACAGCACAGATTCCTCCACAGGAAGCAGTGACGGAACCATCAGCAACTCTGCAGGATTTACCCAGGAGCAGCTGACCGATACCAACCAGACCAGAACCATCTACCGCAACTCAGACGGACATCCTCTTGTGATCACACCGGATGGAAACGGCAACTGGGTTGACTTTGACGGAAATACCTACCGTTTCGTAAACAACGAGGACGTTTACGACCAGAATGACGTTGACTATTACTGGCACGGAGAAGGTGCAGACGTATACTATATGCCTGTAGAGTAATCAGATGACAGCAGGGAAGCTGATGAAAGAATCGAAGAAACAGCTTCCGTGGAAAACAGCACAAAGTAAGATCAGGCGGACACAGCTATCCTTTTGGGGTGGCTGTGTCCGTGACGGTTGGAGGGAATATGGAGAATTTACAGGCTTACGGAGAATTTGCCCGGGTGTATGATATGTTCCAGGATAATGTGGACTACGATGCCTGGGGAGCATGGCTGAAACAGCAGCTGAAGGAGTACGGCATTTTGGACGGACTGGTGCTGGATCTTGGATGCGGCACCGGAACGATGACAGAGCTTCTTGCAGGGGCAGGCTATGATATGATCGGAGTGGACAATTCCGAGGAAATGCTGGCAGAGGCCATGGAGAAGCGTGTGGAGTCCGGACATGACATTCTTTATCTTCTGCAGGATATGCAGGAGTTTGAACTATACGGAACTGTAAGAGCGGTTGTCAGCGTGTGCGACAGCCTGAATTACATAACAGAGGAAGAGGAACTGCAGCATGTATTTGCCCTGGTGAACAATTACCTGGATCCCCGCGGAATCTTTCTGTTTGATATGAACACGGTATACAAATACCAGACCATGATCGGGGATGCCACCATCGCAGAGAACCGGGAGGAAGGAAGCTTCATCTGGGAGAACAGCTACGATGAGGAATCCGGGATCAATACCTATGAGCTGGCTCTTTTTCTTCCAAGGGAAGACGGGCTCTATGAGAAAACAGAAGAAGTTCACTACCAGAGAGCCTATCCGCTGGAGAAAATTAAGGAACTGATTCAGAACGCAGGCATGGAACTGCTTGCAGTTTACGATGCCTACACTATGGAGCCGCCGAAGGAAGACAGCGGCAGACTTACCTTTGTGGTAAGGGAGCATGGGAAGGAAGTATAGTAATTGTTCAGCAAAGCGAAATGAGAACTATGGCGCAAAATCAGGTGAAGCATGATTTTTTGTGTATTGCACAGGTAGGAATGTATTTTGAGCGCAATTGCAAAGAGGCTGAACAAAGATGAGTTTAAATTTTAGAGGAGAAAACATATGAATGATTATATTATCCGCGCGACAGCGGCCAATGACCAGATCCGCGCATTTGCAGCAGTGACTACCCAGATGGTAGAGACTGCAAGAGAACACCACAACACAAGCCCGGTTGCAACAGCAGCACTTGGCAGACTTCTTACAGCAGGAGCCATGATGGGTTCCATGATGAAGGGCGAGAAAGACGTCCTGACTCTTCAGATCAAGGCAGGCGGTCCGCTTCAGGGAATTACCGTAACAGCCGATTCCCAGGGAAATGTGAAAGGCTACGTAGGCAATCCGGATGTCTGTATCCCAGCCAATTCCAAAGGCAAGCTGGATGTGGCAGGCGCTGTTGGACCAGGATTTCTGAACGTAATCAAAGACATGGGACTGAAAGAGCCATACAGCGGTCAGGTTATGCTTCAGACCTGTGAAATTGCAGAGGACCTTACCTACTATTTTGCAACAAGCGAGCAGGTACCTTCAGCAGTAGGTCTTGGAGTCCTGATGAACAAGAACAACACCGTACGTCAGGCTGGCGGCTTTATTGTACAGCTGATGCCTTTTGCAGAGGAAGAAGTCATTTCCAAACTGGAGCAGAACGTGCAGAAGATCAATTCCGTCACCAGTCTGTTGGAAGAGGACCATACACCGGAGAGCCTTCTTGAGAAGGTTCTGGAAGGCTTTGATATGCAGATCAACGAGAAAACAGACACCCGTTTCCACTGCAACTGCACCAGAGAGCGAGTTGAAAAAGCGCTGATTAGCATCGGCAGAAAAGAATTAAACGAAATGATCCAGGAAGGCAAGCCCATTGAAATGAACTGTCATTTCTGCAACACAAACTACACCTTCACAGTGGAAGAACTGAAGGAAATTCTGAGAAAATGTAAATAATCAGGGCACGAAGGCGTAACGGTAAAGGAACGAAACCGTTATGTTTCTGGTAAAAATCCTGCATAATTGGGGAAGACACGCAGATAGAATGAGAAGGAAAAGAGGATTAGGTCATGAAGCAGGGATTTATTAAAGTGGCGGCGGGAACGCCGCAGGTTACAGTGGCAGATTGTAAGGCGAATACAAAGGCTGTTCTGGAAATGATCCGGGAGATGGAAGCACAGCATGCCAAGATCATGGTATTTCCGGAGCTTTGCATTACCGGGTATACCTGCCAGGATCTGTTTTTGCAGAGAAGGCTTTTGGACAGTGCGTGGGAGAGCCTGCTTACTCTGGCAGAAGAGACCAGGGATGTGGATGCGCTGATTTTTGTAGGCCTTCCTGTGAGGAAAAACGGCAAGCTTTACAATGCGGCAGCTGCACTGAATCATGGAAATATCCTGGGATTTGTGCCTAAGACCCACATTCCAAATTACAACGAATTCTATGAGCAGAGACATTTTTCCTCAGGAGAAGAGGTGTGGGATGATATCACCATTGGAGAAGAGAGCGTGCCATTTGGCAGCAGCTTGATCTTTGCCTGCGAGGAGCTTCCAGAGCTGACAGTAGGAGCAGAGCTCTGTGAGGATCTGTGGGTTCCCCTTCCTCCAAGCGTGAAGCTGGCCATGAGCGGCGCTCACATTATTGTCAATCTTTCTGCCAGTGATGAGATGGTAGGCAAGGATTCCTACCGCCGTGACCTGGTGAAAGGACAGTCAGCCCGCCTGATCTGCGGATATATTTACGCCACAGCAGGAGAGGGAGAATCCTCCCAGGATCTGGTATTTGGCGGACAGAACCTGATCGCGGAGAACGGCGTCATGCTTGCAGAAGCAAAGCGCTTCCAGAATTCTGTGATCTATGGGGAAATCGATGTGCAGAGACTGGCTGATGAGAGAAGAAGAATTTCCACCTATCCTTCTGCCGACAGCGCAGATTGCCAGATCGTACCTTTTGATGTGGAGCTAGAAGAGACTTCCCTGACCAGAAACTTTGCCCCATATCCATTTGTACCTTCTGTAAAAGAAGAAAGGGATATGCGCTGCGAGGAGATTCTGAACATTCAGGCAATGGGACTGAAGAAGCGAATGAGCCACATTCACTGCCAGAAGGCAATGGTTGGTCTTTCCGGCGGACTGGATTCTACGC
>CAVJRB010000104.1:0-4903 GCA_963651655.1 bacterium
GAAGCAAAAAGAGTATTTGTTTTTATCGGCAATGAAGAGGAGCCTTCCTTTGTACGGACGATAGAAGAACTTGGCAGATATTGTGTCAGCCAGAAGATAGATCTTATCTTTGAAGATGTGAGCGAACGATCGCTGGGCAGATATAAAATGGCCGGAAGGGAAATGGGAAAAGAAGTTCATATTTCTTATGAGGAAAAATACAGTGATTACCTGTACCGGATCGAAGATATCATTTCCATGAAGGGCAGCTGTAACAGCACAAAGAGAGGAAATTATAATAATCTTATAAGGAAATTTCCAGATATCCGTTTTGAACAGTGCGATAAGGAACACTTCCATAACTGTATTGATATTTTTCAAAGCTGGTGCCAGAAGCACAGCTGCGAGGGCTGCTGCAAGGTCTACGGATGTGAGTATAAGGCGTTTCAAAGGATCTTTAAGCTTGTGGGAAAAGGCGGCTGTGAGATCGCCATGGCGTATGCAGGGGATGAGGCTCTTTCCTTTCTCATATACGAGAGGATCAACAAAGACACCATAAGTATTTACTTTCAGAAAAACAGGGAGAAAATCCGGGGACTCACCTACTGGCTGATGCGGGAAGTAGCACTTCGCAGTTCGGGGGCGGTATACCTGAACCTGGGGGAGGATATGGGGCTTCCGGGGCTTATGATGGATAAATCCGGATTTCACCCCATTGCTAAATTAAAAAAATACGCAGTAGAATTTTATTCGGAGCTTGAATATGAATAAGTTAAAGATGGGCATAAAAAGAAACAGCGTTTTTGTAATCCTTATGCTCATAACCTGTTTCCTGGCAATTCTCTACGAACTGTCAGGCTGCATTGGGGAAAACCCTTTTGCAGCGCAGTACAGGCTAAAAAATCCTTCACAGGTTTTGTTCGCAAAGGATTACCATTATTATCTGATCAATTCCTCTTATGAGATCCTGGCAACCGATGAGGAGAACCGTTTTCTCTTTTCCATGAAAGGCGGAGATGAAAAGAACAGCTTTTATTATGCGGAAGCTATGGCAGCCGGGGAAAAGGGAGAATTATATGTTTTAGACAAAACCTATAGTGACAGCGGAACTTTTATAAACCGCAACCGGATCCTGAAGTTTTCTTCCCAGGGAAAAGAATGCGAAGTGCTCTATGAACTGGAAACCGCAGATGAGGATGGAAACCAGAAGAAAAGGCTGGATTGCCTTCGGATAATAGACGGAAACCTGTATTTCTCTGAGATAGATGAAACTGGTATTTATATAAAAGGTGTGGAGGAGAAAGGTGTTTCGGAATACGGATTTATGCTGTGGGAGAATGCGGAACGTTTGGTGGCAGACAGTACCTTTAACAATCAGTTTGAAATTGCGGTTGCATTAAAAAATGGGGATGTCTATAAAGAGGAAACCGGGGAAGCTGTGTGCGCCTATGACGCCAGTACCCACGTTACCGAGGAATTTCTCAGTGAGATCGGGGAGGTTTCTTATGATGACGAGGGTATTTTGTACCTGAATGATATTGGTCAGAGGAAAATCTATGCGCTGGACCAGGGAGAAATCCGCACTGTGGTGGAACGCAGCAAGGGAGGTGCCTCTTCCTGGGAACTGGCATTATGTCCGATGTACAGCGGCATGAATGTGGCAGATGGGAACCTCTCTTTGATCTGTACAGAATATAAGAAGGATTCCGGATCTGGCGAGGAATATTACGATTACAAGGCTTATGTGAGAAGCACAGATGGGAATGCTGTTTACTATGGAGATACCACAGGGGTTGCAATGACCCGCAGGGTACAGGAAATCCTGGCTTATGTGATTTTGCTGCTTCTCTTTCTCATTTTCGTTTTTTCTGCCATAAAGCTTGTAAGGCTGATAAAGAAAAGAGGGGGAATCCAGGGAAAAACCCAGCTTTTGGTTCTGGTCATGGCAGTAGCCGTTACCATTGTGGTTTCCATGACCATTTTTAACAGCTACAACCAGAAATTTGCCAGTGAATCTGCTGCTAATTTATCCAACATTGCATATCTAATCGAAGAAAGGCTGGACAAAGATTGCGTTTCAAAGATTGATTCCCCGGATGCCTATTATAGGGAAGCCTATCAGGAAATAAATGCCGGGATCATGGGCGTCCTGAAAAATGAGGCGAACAGGGAAAGCAATGTGTATGCGGTGCTTTATAAGATAAAAGACAATATTATTTATGAGGTGTACCGTGACTCACAGGATCGTGGCTGTGCCTATCCACTGGCAGGGGAATTTAAGGATTCCATCGAAGAAACAGTCTATGAGACCGGTGAGAGGTATCTCTCCCAGGAATTTCAGCTGGCAGAGGGAAACTTTACCTTTGTGCTGATACCGGTGAGGGATCAGGATAACAACTCTATTGCCCTTTTGGAGGTTGGAACGGATTACAACTATTTTGCCCAGGCAAGCCGTGACCTGTACAAGAAGATGCTGATCACAGTGGGCATAGGCGTCATTGTGGCAATGCTTTTGTTCTCAGAACTGTTAAACGGCTGGATTGCTTTTCAGGAAAAAAGGAAGGCGGTTTCGAGGAAAGCAGCTTATCCGCCGGAGGTCATCCGGCCAGTGGTTTTCATGGTGATCTTCACCGCGAATATTACAACCACTTTTCTGCCTCTTTATGGGATGTCCCTGTGGGATGAGAGTTTTCCGCTTCCGGCAGAGGTGGCAGCTGCATTTCCGCTGTCAGCAGAACTGGTTATGGGGGCGGTCTGCACGCTTATCTGTGGATTTTTGGCGAGAAAGGCCAAAATCAGGAGATTATGCATATGTGGTGCAATGTTTTACATAGGGGGAAATCTGTTGTCCATATTTGCCGCAAATCTGTGGATGCTTATAGCGGCAAACAGTGCCTGCGGAATCGGAGGCGGAATGCTTACGATTGGAATTGATTCCTGGATTACGAAGCTGGACGGAGAAGAAAAACAGAACAAAGGGTTTGTATACGAAAATGCAGCTACTTTGGCGGGAATGAACTGCGGAACCGTGATCGGTTCTATGATATGGGAAAGCTTCGGGACAAAAGCGTCCTACGTAACGGCAGCCATCAGCGGCGGAATCCTCTGTATGCTTTGCGTGTTCCTTCTGGACAAGAGAAAAGCCGCAGGACAGCAAAAAAGGGAGGGAAAAGCCCTGAGATATTTTAGTACCCCTGGAATCATCCGGTATCTGATCTGTCTGGCAACGCCTTACCTGATCTGTGCTTCTTTTTTGAGCTATTATTTCCCAATCGTGGCAGAGTATAACCAGCTTTCAGCGGCAGAAATCTCCATGGCGTTTCTGATAAGCGGAGTCATTTCCATCCATGCAGGTTCCGCCCTCGGGGAAACGGTAACAGAAACCCTTGGCGTGTACAGGGCAATGATACTGGCATCTTTTATTTATTGCATCGCTCTTTTTTATATGGTATTGAACCCTTCGGTTACAAGCTGCTATGTGGTTATTGTGCTTTTCGCCATTGCAGACAGCTTCGGCCTTGCAGCGCAATCTGTATATTTTGTTTCCCTTCCGGAGGTGAAGGCAATCGGAGAAAGCCAGGCACTGGCCATAAAAAGTACACTGGACAGTTTTGTGTCAGCTGTGGGAACGATCATATTCGGAGGAGCATTGCTTCTAGGAGAGCGAAAAGGTATTTTGCTTATTGCATCGGTGTTTACGTTACTTTTGATTTTATTTAAAGCAGGAGAAAAAAGAAAAGATGAAAATGCTGATACATCCGAATGCCAGTGATGTTACGGAACTGCAAAAGATCTGGTGCGAAGGCTTTCCGGAAGATACAGATGGATTTTGCCAGCTGTATTTCAGGGAAATGTTTCAGCCTCAAATGTGTGTGGCGGTCTGCAATGGCAAGGAACTGGAATCAGCCATACACTTGCTTGACCTGAAGTACAAAAGCAAGGCTGGTAAGGAATACGGCTTCTATTATCTGTATGGGGGAGCCACCAGGAAGAAGTACAGGGGCAGTGGAAACCTGAAAATTATGGCTGATTATTCCCTGGAGCTTGCGCATGAAACAGGAAGATATGGAATTGTGGCAGGGGCAGCCGATGGGCTGATATCCCTTTACGACAGCTGGAAATTCCTACGGTTAAAAGAACGCAATGTGTGCCTGTTTAATGGGATAAAAGAGGTCAGCTGCCTGGGGTGGAGAAGAAGCTCCTTCGCGGAATACCAGCGGCTCCATGAAAAGTATCTGGAAGAGATCGGCTGGGGCTTTACCTGGGAGGAAAAGGCAGAAAGGTTCCGCTATGAGGATGTCTGCATGCATGGGACTGTCCTTACCTGCACCCATCAGGGAAAAGAATATTTTGCAGTTTGTGTAAAGGAAGAGGAACAGATAACCGTGCAGGAGACAAGTGTTCCCTGGACACTCCTTGGGGAACTGGTGAAATGTGTCTGCTGGTGTTTTTCTTTCACAGGAGAGGTAAAAATCTGGTCTGGCTGTACCGATTATGGGATATACGGATACAAAAGCTTAAAGACGTACTGTGCCCATTATAAGCTGTGCTGGGAGATGGAAGATGCAAAGGAGCTGGAATGGGCCTATTTTTTCCCGGTAGGGGACTGAAAAAGGCTTGTCCCATTTGGGCAGGAGGAAAGGAAGGGCAGAAGAATATGAAAACAGAAGAAATCAAGGAAGTACTTCCGCAGAGGGAACCTATGCTGATGGTTGACGATATCCTGGAGGTCGTGCCTGGGGAAAAAGCCGTGGGCTATAAAAAAATCAGGGAGGATGAATTCTGGGCAAAGGGCCATTTCCCAGGAAATCCTATATTCCCGGGAGTTCTTTTGATCGAACACATGGCGCAGGTAGGGCTTTTCCTTATTCGGTATGGCAAAAAGGACAAGATTCGGAATATATATCTGGCGAAGGTGGAGGAC
>CAVJRB010000105.1:0-2090 GCA_963651655.1 bacterium
TAAGATTGATCGGGCTACCTGGATCAGTATGTTTATTTCCATTCCCTGTGCAGTGGGACTGGCAGTTCTTGCAGGACCGATTACCAGACTTCTGTTCCCAAGGACAGAAGGAGCGGCAGCACAGCTGATGATGCTTGGTGTTATTACCATTATCCTGAACGGAAACTCTAACATTTCCAACGGCGTGCTTCAGGGAATCGGCAAGCCTAATATTCCTATGATCAATGCGGCGATTGCTTTGGTAGTGGATGTGATTGCCATGGCAATTCTGCTTCTGGTGACAGACCTTGGAGTTTATTCCATTGTCATTGCCATGATTATTTATGCAGTTGTTATGTGTCTGCTTAACGAGCGTGCTATGAAGAAGTACATGGAATACAAGAATCCATGGAGAAGCGCATACCTGAATCCGCTGCTTGCATCTGTGCCCATGGCAGCAGTTGCTGGATTTTCCTACTACGGAATCTACAAACTGATTCATTCCAACTTCATCAGCCTTGGAATCGCTGTGGTTCTTGGAATGATTGTTTACTTCATCGTATACCTGGCCGTAAGCAAGCCCTCCGACGAACAATTCGCCATGATGCCAGGCGGCGCATACCTGAAAAAGATTGCGTCTAAATTACCATTTTGAAATGAGAAAAAGCCAGGCGGACGCATTTCGGCAAGTGATATTCCACGCAGGTCGGTGCAACGCTCCGGTGAACTAACGACCAACTCCGACTAAGACGTTCGGGAAAGCCCTCACGCCTAAGTCTATGTAGGTCGTGGATTTCACCTCTGCTAAGAACGCACCTGAAATGACCTGCTTAGGAATATCAATTGCCAAAATGCTGTGTACTAGCTAGTGTGTAAACGAAACAGAATAAAAATCCCCTGTTATCATGAGCCTGCAATTTCTGCAGTTCCATGATAACGGGGGATTTTTATATAGTAATAACTCAAGCGTATTAGTGGCTATCACAATACATTCTGTCTCTTTTCAGGCACACAGCGTTTTCACAGCCGCTACTCCTAAGCAGGTCATTTCAGGTGCGCCCTTAATGGAGGTGAAATCCGATGGTTACGAAGACTTAGGCGAGAGGGCTCTCCCGAGCGCCTTAGTCGTAGTTACCAGCTAGTTCACCGGAATGTTGCACCGACCTGCGTGGAGTAGCGGCTGCGAAAACGCGTCCGGGAAACCAGAAAACTTACGAAGCCACACTCTTACGCGTTCTTCGCCTCTTCCTCCGCCTTCAAATTCTTCTGCGCAGTAGAAAGCATCAGTTTAATACGATTCAGCTGGTTAACCTCACTTGCACCTGGGTCATAGTCGATGGCTGCGATATTTGCCTTCGGATACTGGCGGCGGATCTCTTTGATAACACCCTTGCCGACAATGTGGTTCGGCAGGCAGGCAAATGGCTGGATACAAACAATATTCGGCACACCATCATGAATCAGCTCCATCATCTCTCCAGTCAGGAACCATCCCTCACCAGTCTGGTTACCCTCAGAAACAATCGGCCGCGCCATCTTAGCCAGGTCACGGATATCCGCAGTCGGATGGAAATGACGGCTCTCAGCCAGCGCCTCGTTGGCAGTCTTTCTCACCCAGTCAATGGCCTTAATACCCATATTTCCAAGGAAAGCCTTAGACTTCTTAAATCCAAGATTCTCCACCTTAAAGTTCTGGTTGTAGAAGCAGTAAGACATAAAGTCAATCAGATCCGGCACAACCGGCTCAGCACCCTCAGCCTCCAGAAGCTCTGCCAGGTGATTGTTGGCAGCCGGCAGGAACTTAACCAGAATCTCTCCGACAATACCAACACGCGGCTTCTTCTCATCACTGATCGGAATGGTATCAAAATCATGCACCATCTCACGGCACATTTTCTTAAACTGGCTGTGGCTCAAAGAGCTTCCGGAAACAAAAGCAATCACTCGTTTTTCCCAGATCTTGTGCTTGCGGTTTACAATGCCCTTCTCCAGCTCATAAGGGCGCATGCGGTAAATACACTTCATCAGAATATCACCGAACACAGCCGCATAAACAACCGCCTTGATCAGAGGAAGGGTAAGCTTAAATCCAGGGTTGCTCTCCAGACCGC
>CAVJRB010000105.1:2186-4979 GCA_963651655.1 bacterium
AGTTAATGGAAATAACCGGAACCTGCTCCATGCCGGCCTTCTTAAGAGCACGGCGGATAAAGGCGATATAGTTGGAAGCACGGCATCCGCCTCCTGTCTGGGACATAATAACAGCCGTCTTATTCAGGTCGTATTTGCCGGATAACAGGGCATCCATAATCTGTCCTACTACGATTAGGGATGGATAACATGCATCATTGTTTACATATTTCAGGCCAACATCAACGGCGTGCTTGTTGTCATTTGGAAGAACCTCCAGATGATAGCCGTTTGCATTGAAGGCAGCCTCAAGCAGTGAGAAGTGTACCGGAGACATCTGCGGGCAGAGGATAGTGTAATCCTTGCGCATTTCCTTGGTAAATACAACCTTCTCAATAGAAGCCGGGCGGATGGTGCGCTCTTTCTTCTGGGCATCCTTGGCACGAAGGGCTGCCAGAAGAGATCTGACACGGATTCTTGCTGCACCAAGGTTGTTAACCTCATCGATCTTCAGGCAGGTGTAGATCTTGCCGCTGCCGTCCAGGATCTCGTAAACCTCATCGGTAGTAACTGCATCCAGTCCGCATCCAAAGGAGTTCAGCTGGATCAGATCCAGGTCATCCCTTGTCTTAACAAAATTTGCCGCTGCATACAGTCTGGAGTGGTACATCCACTGGTCATTGACGCGAATAGGACGCTCCACCGGAACCAGATGAGAAACGGAATCCTCAGTAAGAACTGCAACTCCGTAGCTGTTGATCAGATCCGGGATACCATGATGGATTTCCGGGTCAATGTGGTAAGGACGGCCTGCGAGAACAATACCTCTGCGGCCGGTTTCCTTCAGATACTGAAGGGTCTCCTCGCCTTTTTTCTCAATGTCCTTATGTACGGCATCCATTTCTTCCCAGGCTTTGTGAGCCGCTGCTTTTACTTCAGCAGCCGGGATATCCGGGAAAATCTCAGTGGGGCGCTTGGTCACGATTTCCTCGGAGGTCAGTGCCAGGAACGGGTTCATAAAGGTAATGGACGGATCATGAAGCTCGTCCACGTTATTCTTAATATTCTCCGCATAGGAGGTAACGATCGGACAGTTGTAATGGTTGACTGCGTCCGGGAATTCGTTGCGCTCATAAGGAATGCAGGGGTAGAAAATAAATTTCACGCCGTTTTTCAGAAGCCAGGTTACATGTCCATGTGCAAGCTTGGCCGGATAGCATTCGGACTCACTTGGAATGGACTCGATTCCCAGCTCATAAATCTTTCTGGTGGAGGTAGGGGAAAGCACTACCTGGTATTTCAGTTCTGTAAAGAAGGTGTACCAGAAAGGATAGTTCTCAAACATATTCAGTACACGCGGGATGCCTACCTTGCCTCGTACCGCCTTCTCCGGGGAAAGAGGCTCATAGGAAAACAGACGCTTGTACTTATATTCATAAAGGTTCGGGATATGATCCTTATTTTTCTCCTTGCCGATACCGCGCTCGCAGCGGTTTCCGCTTACAAACTGGCGTCCGCCGGTGAATTTGTTAATGGTAAGACGGCAGTTGTTGGTACATCCGTGACAGTTGGCCATGGATGTGGTGTATTTCAGCTCATTGATCTTGTCAATGGAAAGCATGGTAGTCTCACGGCCTTCTGCGTGATAGCGCTCCTTGGCGATCAGGGCAGCACCGAAAGCACCCATGATTCCGGCAATATCCGGGCGGATCGCCTGGCAGCCTGCAATACGCTCAAAGCTTCGAAGAACACCGTCGTTGTAGAAGGTACCGCCCTGCACAACAATATGTCTGCCAAGCTCCTTGGCATCGGAAACCTTGATAACCTTGTAAAGGGCGTTCTTGATAACGGAGTAGGCAAGTCCTGCAGAAATATCTGCGACAGAAGCGCCCTCCTTCTGGGCCTGTTTTACCTTGGAGTTCATAAATACGGTACATCTGGTACCAAGGTCAATGGGATGCTCTGCAAAAAGTGCGGCTTTGGCGAAATCCTGCACGGAGTAGTTCAGGGATTTGGCGAAGGTCTCAATAAAGGAACCGCAGCCGGAGGAACATGCCTCGTTCAGCTGTACGCTGTCAACGGTCTGATTGCGGATCTTGATGCACTTCATATCCTGTCCGCCGATATCTACGATACAGTCAACCTCCGGGTCAAAGAAGGCAGCTGCATAATAATGGGAAACAGTCTCAACCTCACCTTCATCCAGCAGCAGGGCAGCTTTCATCAGCGCCTCGCCGTAGCCTGTGGAACAGGAAAATGCAATGTGGGCATCCTCCGGAAGCAGGCTGTAGATCTCCTGAATGGAACGGATGGCTGTTTTCAGCGGGCTTCCGTTGTTGTTGCTGTAGAAGGAATAAAGCAGGGTTCCGTCCTCGCCTACAAGAGCGGTCTTGGTGGTAGTGGAACCTGCGTCAATACCCAGATAGCAGTTGCCGTGGTACTGGGAAAGGTCGCCTTTCTTTACCTGGTAAGCACTCTGGCGCTCATTGAAGGCTTTGTAATCCTCCTCTGTGGCAAAAAGAGGCTCCATACGTTCTACCTCGAAGTCCATCTTAATGGAATTCTTCAGGCGGTCCTTCATATCGGTAAGAGAAACGGTCACCTCATCTTTAGCGTTCATGGCAGAACCCATGGCTGCGAAAAGGTGGGAGTTCTCCGGTGTGATGGCGTGCTCGTCATCCAGCTTCAGGGTACGGATAAAGGCTGCCTTCAGCTGATCCAGGAAGTGAAGAGGACCGCCAAGGAATGCAACATGTCCGCGAATCGGTTTACCACAGGCAAGACCGGAAATGGTCTGGTTCACAACTGCCTGGA
>CAVJRB010000106.1:0-2309 GCA_963651655.1 bacterium
GCACCGTTTTGCCCTTTATCAGGTGTGTGATCGCCTCCTGTATCTCCGTTTCATTATCAACGTCAAGGGAGGCTGTGGCCTCGTCCAGCAGAATCACGGGCGCATCCTTCAATAATGCGCGGGCAATGGACAGGCGCTGACATTCGCCGCCGGAAAGTGTGGAGCCGTTTTCTCCGATGACTGTCTCATAGCCATTTGGCAGCTTTTCGATAAAGTCGTGGCATCTGGCTGCCTTGGCCGCTGCGATCACTTCTGCGTCTGTTGCGTCTTTTCGTCCCACACGGATGTTTTCCATAACCGTATTGTTAAACAGCACAACATTCTGGAAAACTACGGAGAAATCCTTCATCATCGCCACAGAATCCACAGGCTTCACATCTGTTCCGCCAAGAGTGATCTTTCCGCCATCTGCATCGTAAAAGCCGGCTGCCAGATTTGCAACTGTACTTTTTCCTCCGCCGGAGGGACCTACCAGAGCGGTTACCTGGCCCTGCTTTGCGGTAAAGGACACATCCCTGAGAACTGTTTTGCCAGGCTCATAGGAAAAGCTTACATGGTCAAAGGTAATATCATAGCCATTTGTGGTGTAGTCTTTTTTGCGGTTTTCTTCCTGATGATCCATAATGTTTTTCAGTCTGTTTACCTGAAGGTCCACGCCGAAAAGCTCTGCCATATTCGCCATGGCGCCGGAAAGCGGATCGTACAGTCTGGAGGCTGCAATCAGGAATAAAATATAGGAAAACAAAGTAGTCTGGCCGTTTACCATCAGATTATTTCCCACAACGATAACGGTAGCAAGTCCCAGACGAAGGAACATCTGGCCTGTGGTGATCAGGCTGGCGCTTACCATCTCGGAAGAGATCTGCGCCTTCTCTGCCTTTTCCATTTTTTCATCCAGCTTCTTTAAGTATCCCTCTTCCAGGTTGCAGGCTTTGATATCCTGCACAGTTTCCAGGCATTCCTGGATGCCATCTGCCAGCACAAGCTTTGCGTCAATGTGCTTCTGGCCCAGTTTTCCCTGCCATTTCCGTGACAAAAGCACGATGGCAAATGCTGCAGGAGCTACCCAGAGAAGGGCAAGTCCCATCCGCCAGTCATATACAAGAAGGGCAATGCACACGATGGCAGTGGAAATAATGGAGCCCCAGAACTGAGGAACGGTATGGGAAAATGCGTGCTCAAAGCCGGAGCAGTCTCCCATGATGGTGCCGGTCAGGTCTGCCAGGTCATGCTGGGAAAAGAAGCTAAGCGGCAGAGTTCTTAATTTTTCCGCAAGGCTGATCCTGCGGCGCTGGCTCTCCTCATAAGTACCCATATAGGTTACAGTGTACTGAAGGTAATGCATCACAAAAATAACCACCAGGATCACAATTCCCACTGCTGTATATAACAGAATGTTCAGTTCTGGTTTGCTGTCATCCAGCACAGAGCTAAGAAAAACGTTCAGCACCCATGCAAGGAATGCTACCGGAAGCATCAGGCTGATGTAAGCCAGGACAGAATAAAGGATTCCTTTGAACAGGTCTTTGGCGCCCTGCTGGCTTAATGCATATTTTTTCTGAAGATACTTCATGATCATTTAGCCTCCTTTCCCACTTTCCAGCGGATGGATGTCTGATAATCCTTCCACATGGAAGCATATTTTCCATTTGCTGCAAGAAGGGAAGCGTGAGTTCCCCGTTCTATGATCTTTCCCTCATCGAAGACCAGGATCTCATCCGCATTCTGGATGGTGGAAAGACGATGAGCGATCATAAGAACGGTTTTGCCTTTTGTCAGCTTCTCAAAAGCAAGCTGGATCTGATGCTCGTTTTCCGCGTCGGCAAAAGCGGTGGCCTCGTCCAGGATAATGATCGAGGAGTCTTTGAGGATGGCTCTTGCAAGTGCGATTCGCTGATTTTCACCGCCGGATAAATAGGTTCCGCCATTTCCCACAACCGAGTCAAGGCCCTCGGGGAGACGATTGATAATTTCCTCACACTGGGCGGATTTCACTGCGCTTAAAACCTCTTCTTTGGATGCGTTCGGTCTTGCAGCGCGGATATTTTCCAGCAAGGTATCCTTAAACAGCTTGGTATTCTGGAATACAAAAGCAATCTGATCCATCAGAGTCTCTTTGTCAATGTCTTTTACATTGGCGCCGCCTACCAGAACCTGTCCCTCTGTCACGTCATAAAATCTTGGGATCAGCTTGGCTGCGGTGGATTTGCCGCTGCCGGATGCACCTACAAGGGCAACGGTTTTGCCTGCTGGAACAGAAAAGGTAACATGGTCAAGGGCTTTCACTTCTGTGCCAGGTTAGCAAAAGG
>CAVJRB010000107.1:0-4265 GCA_963651655.1 bacterium
GCTACCTCCCGTAAGAGAGCTCTTGAGAAAATCCAGCTGGACGACATGCGTCCTTCCAGCCGTAAATATCCATACATCGACTTCCGTCCTAATCGTGAGATTGGAAACGAAGTTCTTATGGTGGAGAATCTTTCCAAGACCATTGACGGCGTGAAGGTTCTGGATAACATTTCCTTTACTCTTGGCCGTGAGGATAAGGTTGCTTTTGTTGGTGCAAATGAGCAGGCCATTACCACTTTCTTTAAGATCATTACTGGCGAGATGGAGCCGGATGAAGGAAATTACAAGTGGGGAATCACAACTACTCAGGCTTATTTCCCCAAAGATAATACCAAGGAATTCGATAATGACCTTACCATTACAGACTGGCTGACCCAGTATTCTGAGATCAAGGATGCCACTTATGTGCGTGGATTCCTTGGACGTATGCTTTTCCCAGGCGAGGACGGCGTGAAGCGTGTGCGCGTGCTTTCCGGTGGTGAGAAGGTTCGCTGCCTTCTTTCCAAGATGATGATCTCCGGCGCCAATATCCTGATCCTGGACGAGCCGACCAACCATCTGGATATGGAGTCTATCACAGCACTGAACAATGGTCTGATCAAGTTCCCGGGTGTGATCCTGTTTACTTCCCATGACCACCAGTTTGTTCAGACAACTGCAAACCGTATTATGGAGATTCTGCCAAACGGCACTATGATCGATAAGATCACCACTTATGACGAGTATCTGGCTAGCGATGAGATGGCTAAGAAGCGTCATGTATTTGAGATTAATGAGGAGGATGCACAGGATAACTAAGAGATCGGATTCCTGTGAATCTGCAGATAAAAGATGGGACGGTGTACAGATTTGTACGCCGTCCTATTTTTATAAATCTTCAATTGTATGTGACAAAATCAGGATGCTCTTCTGTTTTCTCCTGTTACTTTCAGGTAGTCGGATGGATAATAGTATGTGATCGTACCTCTCTTGGTAATCATATCTCCTGTGTAGGCGACGCCCTTGGAATTTGCAGGGATCAGGCAGGAATAATACCTGGTAGAGCCATAGGCAGATGCATAAGAGCGGTTTTTCTTCATGGTACGTTTATTATTTACATATCTTCTGAAATACATATATTTGTCCTTGAAATCATACCGCTCAAAAGCATTCTTGTTCAGATTTCTCTGCATAACCACAGTGGAGTTTCCGGAAATGATCAGCGGTAAGGTTGTGATGTTGCTGCCGGTACCCTTCAGCCAAAGCTTTCTGCCTTTTGTAACCTTCTGGGATTTCAACGGGCTGTGGTTTTTCATAATGCTTTTCTTAATTTTGACATTGGATTTCCTGGAAGTCGCTACCACACGGATCTCTACAGTACCTGAATTCGCTTTCACGCATGCGATGATTCCGCGGTTCGCACTGCGGTTCGCCTTAAAATAAGTGGAATTGGTGATGCTGGATTTCTTGCGGCAGTCCTTCATGGCCATAGCTTCCGTGCCATATGCATACACAATATCGTATCTCGCACCGGATGTTTTGGGAATCACCTGCAATTCATATTTACTGATTGCATTTCCACTGATGTTCTCATTTACAATATGAAGGCAGTTTCCTTTCTGAACAGTAGCTGTGAATGTCTTCCTGGCTGCCGATACTGGTATAGCGCTCATCATAGTCATCACTGCAACTGCTGCTCCAAGCAGCCATTTCTTAATTCTTTTTCCTTCTTTCATAAATCCTCCTTGCCGCCCTTCGGGCTGACTATTTACATTGACAGGTAAGGGTTGTTTTCGGACACGCCTTCGTGTCTGCCGTTTTTATTTATGGATATTCTAGCATACTCTTTCCCTGTTTTTGTAAATTGGGATTACTCTTCCCTGGCTGTAATATCGGCTAATTTTCCGCCGGTTACTTTCAGAAGGTCTTCTACCGGAACCTTCAGGGTCAGGCCGATTCTTCCGCCGCTCACATAGATTTCCTGGAAATTGCCTGCGGATGCGTCAAAAACGGTGGGAAACGGCTTCTTCATTCCAATGGGGCTGCAGCCGCCTCGGACGTAGCCGGTGATCTTGGTGATATCTTTTACGTGGATCATATCTACTGTCTTCTCTCCCACTGCCTTAGCTGCGGCTTTGCGGTCCACTTCTTTTTCAATGGGGACTACAAACACGTAATATCCGCCGCTTTTGCCCTCCATCACCAGGGTTTTAAAGGACTGGTCATAGGGCGCACCTGTAATGTCCGCGCAGTGGATTCCGTCAATAAATTCATCGCACTCATAGCTAAGTGCTTCATATTTCACTTTCTGTCTGTCAAGCATTCTCATTGCATTTGTTTTTGCTTCTTTTGCCATTCTGGGTCAACCTCCTGTAATGTATAGGCATAATAAATATATATAGTTTTACCATAGAACATAGCTTTCGTCAATGAATTTGCCGGGTCCAGCTGCCGGTCCGATCATACCCCTCACTAATTTTCTGCAAAAAATATCACCAATCTTTCGACCAGTGATATTCTATCCTTTCGGATTGCTCATAGAATTATTGGCTTTGTCAGTGCAGAAGCCTCAGCCATTTCCATCCTCTTTTTTCCAGGAAAAGAACTATTTCTGTGAAAGCCATGATACTGGCAACCGTTATTCCATATAGCAGCAGGGAGCCTGGCAAACCGCTGGTATCAATCACATAGTTCTTCAGAATCACATTTAAAACAACGCCAAGGGACGCGTGCATACAATAGGAAATTGTGCTGAATGCTTTTATGTCTGCGGCAAATCGCATTTTGGGCAGCTGAATATTCAGTATGGCTTCAAACAGCAGCCAGCAGACCGGAAGCAGCATAAAATAGCAGTCGTTTTTCTTTACTTCCACAAGCTGATCCAGAAGGCCTTTTTCGGCAAACAGCAGCAACAGACATATAATCAGCCACGGCACTCTGCTTTTCCTGTGAGTTTCCTGTTCTGCAAAAATTTTTCCCATTGCAATCCATACGATGGAAGCAGGAAAGCTATTGTATATGGTTCCCGGATATAATTTCCTGATCGTATACACAACAGAACCCTTTTCAAAAAAGCCAAAATAATTGCTGGTCAGACAGCACAATATGTATGCACAGATTCCAAGCAGCAGAATCTGTTTATTATTCAACCATTTCGACAAGATCCAGATCAGCAGCGATCCGATTACAAGCGCAGACAGATACCAGGACGCACGGAAGGTCGATCCAAAAAGAAACTGTTTGATGATCTTTTTAACGGCTTGCGAAACTTCCATTTGAGAATAGCCGCGAATCTGCATGGTAATGGGAAACAGCAGGATAAACCAGGTAAAATACAATTTAATATTCCGGGAACAGAACCTTTTTATCACACTTCTGTGGTCCTTTTCCCTGCGAAGCTTTGAAAACAGGAAATAGCCGCTGACTATAAAAAACATGGGAACGGCAATTCTCGCCAGCGGGAATATCAGATTTTTCTCAGGACCTTTTCCGAAGGGATTTACATGAATTGCAATTACAAGCAGTGAAAGAATGAATTTTGATATATCAATGGTATAGTTGTATTTTTGCGGCACCAATCGGCCTTCACTTTCTTAAATTTATTAGAGCCATTTTATTTTACCAGATCAGAGAGCTCTTGTCACATATTATTGTATAACGAAGCAGGAATAAATTGGGGATTTGGAAGAAAATTTTTCCTATAAAAGAAGGAGGGCCAGGGCTTTCTGGAAGTCCTGGCAAATATGAAAAAGAAATTTGATCTATACGATGAAAAAGGTTATCGCCTTTGTTTGATTATTAATATACCCGGAATCTGTGATGAAAATGTGATGGAGATTTGACAGGTTTGTGAAAAGGTGGGATTTTGTTATTTTGCAAAATGAGACTTGACAACTTGCTGCTGCGTTTTCATAATAAGCACAAGAATATTTTACATATAAAGAGGAATCAGAACATGATAATCAGAAAAGCAACAGCAAAGGACATTGACGCAGTGGAACGCTTATACGATGCCATTCATACAGCAGAGGAAAATGGGAAGCAGACCATTGGGTGGATTCGAGGGGTGTATCCTGTACGGAACACGGCCGAGATGGCACTTGAGCGGGATGATTTGTTTGTATTGGAGGATGCAGGAGAAATATATGGAACTGCGATCATAAACAACATACAGGTAGATTCTTATAAAAACGGAAACTGGAAGCACCATGTCCCGGATGACCAGGTGTGCGTACTCCATACTCTTGTAATTTCCCCTGACAGTTCCGGCAAAGGATATGGAAAGG
>CAVJRB010000108.1:0-3045 GCA_963651655.1 bacterium
GCATATGAGAATGCGGAACAGAATTTTCACATAGATGAGAGTTTGTCGGCTGATCAGATGGAAGCACGTTATGAAGCAATTACCTCGGTTCTTTCCCAGGAACTGAAAGATCTGGAAACACAGGAGAAGAAAGCGGCAGGACGTTTCCAGCGGGCAATGGATGACCTTGAGTACCAGCAGAAAAAATACAAATTAAAGCCTTCGCAATGGCAAAATGTGTTTTATGACCGGAAAGAAGAAACGCACCAGGAAGTAATACTGGAGGATTTTCAGCGCAAAATCCAGACGAAAGATCTGCAATGGAATGAAGCTGATAAAAAGGCTGCGGTTGCGCAGAGTAAGATCATTGAAATGATGAAACGAATCCGTTCTGTATGCGGCATGGAGAATCCGCTCCCTCAGAATGAAATTCAGGGACAGGATTTTGCGGCACGAAGAAACCAGCTCCTTTTCCAGATAAAAGAAGAAAAAAAGCATGCTGATTTCCTGAATGGAAAGGTTCGAAGCTATGAAGAAAATTTAACTGCTTTGTCAGAATATAATGAGCTGATTCCAGCGAAAACAGAAGAGTGGGAAACTATTTCCTTTGACATGGCGGCAGCGGAACTGAGAAATTTTAAAGGGATTCTCATTCGGGATTACAATCAGAAAATCAGAGATACCAGACAGAAAAAAGAAGAACTGGTGCAGCTGTTAAACAAGATAGTCCGGATGGAAACTTTCCAGGATGATTTCTACCGGAAGCCGCTGGAGCAGATGCTGGAACTCTCCGGGGATGCAGGTCGGGTTCTGATTCAGCTGAAAACAACGGTGCAGTCCTACGACAGTCTTATGGAAAAACTTGAAGTGGACATTTCCGTAGTGGAAAGAGAAAAGGAAAGAATCGTAGAACTTATGGAGGATTATGTTCAGGAAATCCACAGAAATCTTGGAAAGATCGATCATAATTCCACGATCACGATCCGGGAAAAGCCTGTAAAAATGTTAAGAATCCAGATCCCTGACTGGGAAGAAAATGCCGGACTTTATCATCTTCGCCTGGAAGATTTTATTGATAAAGTTACTATGGAAGGGGTGGAGCTTTTCGAGAAAAATGAAAATGCCCAGGAATTTTTCGGCTCCAGCATTACTACCAGAAATCTTTACGATCAGGTTGTAGGAATCGGAAATGTGCAAATTCATCTTTATAAAATTGAAGCTCAGAGGGAATATCCAATAACCTGGAAAGAAGTAGCGAGAAACTCTGGAGGCGAGGGATTTCTATCTGCGTTTGTTATTTTGTCCAGCCTTCTGTACTATATGCGAAAAGATGATACAGACATTTTTGCTGACAGAAATGAAGGAAAGGTTCTGATCATGGATAATCCTTTTGCACAGACAAATGCTTCCCATTTGCTGATTCCACTGATGGATATGGCGAAGAAAACCAATACTCAGCTGATTTGTCTCACTGGCCTGGGAGGAGATTCCATTTATAACCGTTTTGACAATATTTATATTCTAAATCTCATTGCCGCCAGCCTCCGCGGCGGAATGCAGTATCTGAAAGCAGAGCATAAAAGGGGCAAAGAACCAGATGAACTGATCACAGCCAGAATCGAGGTTGGGGAGCAGCAGGAGCTGCTGTTTTAAAAATGGGGGAAACTAAGCTATAAACAAAAACAGGATGAAAAGCCTTGGATTTGCTTTTCATCCTGTTTTATATTATGTTTTTAAAAAATATTTTCTGTTAGAATTAGCCCCACTATATGATATATCCGGCATGCTGTTTAATAAAGCGCGGGTTCTTGGTGTGCTTAAATTTATATATACAGCGATGTCTTTGGTTTTTGAAGGACCATTTTTTTTCAGATACTCACGTATAGTCTCCATATTTTTTAAAGTTTTTAATGTCACGGATTTTGCAGTATTTTTTATCGCTTGTTTTTCATCGCTTGCTTTTATCGCTTGTTTTTCATCGCTTGTTTTTCTTTGCTTGTTTTTAGATTTTAAATCAGATGCCTTTTGGAAAGTGAGAGTCAAAATCGTTCGATCGGGATCGAATTGTTCTTCAATTACAGGTTCAATCCATCCTTGATCAGCCCATGTATTGAAAATATTAGGAACACCACTGCCAGCACGTTCACCTATGTTAATCAGATTAAACATCTTCATAAGCATTTTATTACGCGGATCGGATATTCCGCCTAATCGCATTTGCTGCTTACCAGTACGAGAATAGCCTGGATTCTCAAAGATAATTTTCTGCGCATCTTTACGGATAACAACGCCACGAACACCATAAAAGTCTGCGTTTATCAGACAATTTGCAAGAGCTTCTCGAAGTGCTTCATGGACAGGAGTATCATCAATACGGTTCCCATCTATTGTTTTAAACGGAATTTTTATATCTCTGATAAGTTTGTTGTATACTCTGAAATAAAAGTCACAGATATTGCCAGACCATTCGCCTGAACTTGACTGCAAACGATCTGTCCAGCGTATTGATGGATCCAGCATTTCCCGATAGTCAAGAAAATACTCGGGAAAGTGGCGCACAATATTATACTCATCGCCGAACATAAGCATTCCAGCGGCTGTTGGATGAAGTTGTTTATCTACATTAGAAATAGCAGCAGCGCCGATACTTCGTAGATATTCAGCATCATCCAGTCGTCCAAATGGATGAGCTGCTTTGAGCGTTCTATGGCGATTGCGATACCCTTGAATTGTTTCATAGTTTAAATCACTTAATGAAACATCTTCTAGGATTTCCATATCCATAGTATTATCGGTTTGATCGCGTAGCATTGCTTTAACCTGTAGTTTGGTACAATGATAATCACCCTCGTGATTTCTGCGAAACGTTCCACTGAAAATGTTATCATTGATATAAATTGGTTTTTGTTCGCGCTGTGCCATAGGAACATATATCGTAATGATAATGTCATCTTTAAGGTCAAATATTTCTACGTCATTATCATTTAAGAGATTTAAACTGACTTTTTTTCGATTGTTTATAGTATCCCAAAATTCTTTTAACAGGCGTCCTTTATTTTCTGCTTT
>CAVJRB010000109.1:0-8763 GCA_963651655.1 bacterium
GGTAGTATTTTCATGTACTTAGGGCTAGCCGCCGCGCTAGCGGCTTGGTACAATGGGAATGTTGATGGAATAAACCAGATTGAAAAGATACTTACGAGGTGTAATACTTATGAAATACAGAGATGAATTCCATATTGCATCCACAGCAATTTTACTTAGCGCTGCCATGTTCGGAATTTCCGTGGTGGTTCCCAAGGAGAGCCGGGTTCCTACTGCCAAGACCACTTTGGTGGAGGCACCGGAGACAGCTGCAGAAGCGGAAGCTGCTGCGGAGGAACAGTCTGAATTTCCTATTTACAGCCAGGAGAGCAATTACGACGATTCTTCTGACAGCAGTCAGGATTATTCTGAGCCGGATACTTCCGGTGACAGCTCCGATAGTGCAGATGGCGGTGATTCATCCGGCAGCGATCAGATCACCTATCCTTCTGAGGATACAGGCGATGGCTCCGGGGATACTTCCGGAGGCGATACTGTTGACATTCCGGATTATACAGAGAATCCAGGCGACGGCTATGCGCCAAGCGAGGATGATAACTGGGATTATATAGATCCCGGCACAGATTCGGGAGCGGATGGTTCCGACAGCTCGGATAGTTCCCAGCAGGACATGGAAATTTTTGAGTAGTGCAAATGAAATTTCATAACAGGTTATAAAAATCCCCGGAGATTATTTCTTTGAAGCCTTCCAATCCGTTTTGGCTTCCGGAAATTTCTCCGGGGATTTTCGTTATTTTCGTAATGTCAGGAAGCAAATCCTCACATTATTTTATCTGATCCAGAAATGCAAATGGTTCCTTATCTTCCAGAAAATGCATCAGCATGTAAGCTGTCATGATCGCTACATTCTCTTCCCGCAAAATACGCTTTACCTCTTCTTTGTCCGCAAGAACTACCTCGATTTCTTCGGTGTCTTCCTGGGCCTTGGAACTAATCTCGCCGCTGGCATATCCGTATACCGTTGCACAGGATTCATCGGTCATGCCTACAGTGGTAAAATATGGCTTCTGATAGGCTTCTGCTACCGGAATTGGCTCCAGCTTCAGTCCGGTCTCCTCGTACATTTCACGGACAGCACCCTCATGGTAATTCTCGTCAGGCTCTACCAGTCCTGCTGGAAATTCGTAAATATAATCTCCAAGGGTGTAGCGGTACTGACGGATCAGGACTACTTTGTCGTGCTTTTCTCCGTAAATGCTGTAAATGATCACACCATCCGGTTTATTTTTGCGGGTTACCATCTTTAGGCTGTCCACATCCTTAGCTCTGGAAGCTACGAAGTAATTCACAGGCGTGTTGTGGACGCTGGTTGCTTTTACGTTGTAAAGGTTTACATAACGATTGTCTGTCTGCTTGGTAATGCTGTTGATTTTTCCCATAGGAACCTCTTTTCATCAGTCACCGCGAAGAATTACGCGAATTCTCTTATAAATGAAGAACACGATCACTGAGGTTAATGTGTATTTGAATAAGTTGAATGGTACAAGGATCATAATTGCAAAGGTAAGAAGGTTGGTTACACCGCTGTGTACTGCTGCACCCATTTCAATAAATGCCTGTACCGGCATACCAAATGCCTTGCCGTATGCCGGGAGAAGAACAAATGCGTTTACAAAGCATGCAAGGATGGTGGTAAGGATTACGCCTACTGCCATTCCGGCAACAGCATGTGTTCTTGTCTTCTTGTGCTGGTAGCGGTAAATCAGGCCTGCAGGAACCACATAGGAACATCCAAAGAGGAAGTTGGCCACATCGCCTACACCTGCTGTCATGGTTCCCTTGGTTACCAGATGCACCAGGATCTTCACCAGCTCGATCAGCATGCCTGCTACAGGTCCCATTGCAAAGGAACCGATCAGTGCGGGGATTTCAGAGAAATCCAGCTGGTAAAAGGATGGGGCAAGGAAAGGCAGCGGCACCTCAAAATTCATAAGCACGCCTGCTACCGCTCCTAACATTGCTACCTGTGCAATGGTTCTGGTGCGGCTTCGCTCCATTACATTTCCATTTCTGATTACTTGTTCGCTCATACTCGTCACTCCTTAAATTATAATATTTAAAGAAAATTTCTGCAAGTATGCGGATGGAAATTGTTAAGATCATTTCTAACTGCCGTTTCACATGTGAGCAGCAGCTATTTCCAGCCACACAAAAAGCCCCGGAGTTTCTTCCGGGGCAATGAGCACGTACAAATAAATATCAACTTATCTGATCATTCTGCGCGTTCTTCTCTCATCCAGACTTTACTGTCGGTTTTGGAATTTCACCAAATCAGCCGCCAAAGCGGGTCGCGGACTATACCGCCGGTAGGGAATTTCGATATCCAAAATCTCGATCACCCTGCCCCGAAGAAATTTTCTTTGTTCATGTGGATTATACAATAGAAAGCTGGCAATTTCAAGAAGGATTAAGAAGTTTTTTATTTTTCCTGTTCCTCTGTCCTTTTCTCCACCACATGCACATCCATCTGGGGATAAGGGATTCCGATTCCGTTGGCGTCGAAGGCTTCTTTTATTTTTTCATTCAGGCGCCATTTGATGTTCCAGTATTTGTCTGTGGGAACCCAGACTCTCAGGCCCATGATTACGGCGCTGTCCCCCAGTTCGTCTACGAATACCTGCATCTCCTTGTCGGATTTGGTTCCGGGGTCCTCTTTTAGAAGCTTGGTGAGAACCTTCTTGGCTTTTTTTATGTCTGCGTCGTAGGAGATTCCCACTTTGATCTCCAGTCGGCGCAGGTTCCGGGCGGTTACGTTGATGATGGTGCTGTTGGACAGCTTGCCGTTGGGGATGATCACATGCTTGTTGTCAATGGTGATCAGAGTGGTGTAAAACATCTCAATCTTATAAACCGTTCCCTCCATGCCGCTTCCGGACGCATCCTCCATAATGTAGTCCCCTACCTGGAAAGGCTTGAACAAAAGCAGCATCATGCCGCCGGCAAGATTTTCCAGACCGCCCTGCAGGGCAAGACCAATGGTAACGCCGGCCGTTCCAAGAAGGGCTGCCACAGAGGATTCCTTCACGCCGAAATAAGTGGCAATGTTAAATACCAGGAGCATATACAGAAGAAATCTTCCCAATGAGCAGACAAACTGTGCTACCCCTTTATCTACTCCTGTTTTTTCCATGGAGCTCCTAGCCACCTTCATAAACCATTTGATCAGCTTGGAGCCTGCATAAAAGGCAATCACAGATAAAACTACCTTCACCCCAAAGCTGACCAGATCCGGAATGTGCCCGTTAAAGTAAGCCTTGAGCTGACTCATATTGGAATTGACCTTATCTACGGTTTCCTGTACAGTTTCCTGAACTGCGTTTTCAATTGCCTGTTCTTCCAAATTATCATCTCCCGCTTCTCATTCACAAATGTTTTCCACAGACTCCGACTTATTTTCATTCCTTTATCCACCGCTTACTGTGCGATTCTCCACAAAATCAACTGCAATGCCAGAAACAGCGGCACGCAAATGCGGAATTTCCACTTTCTTGTTTTATGATGGAAAAACTGCATGCCAAGAATGGCTCCCACAGAACCGCCAATGGCAGCTACCGCAAGCAGATACGCCTCCGGAATTCTCCACTGCTTCCGGATGGCTTTCTGCTTGTCTGCACCATACATTGCAAAAGCGCCCACATTCACCACGATCAAATATACTGTCAGTACATTCTGCAACATCTTATTTATTCAGCCCTTTCATGGAAAGACTGATGCGGTTCTTTTTCTCATCAACGCCGAGAACGCGCACTTCTACAATATCCCCTACGCTTACAGCTTCCAGCGGATGCTTGATGAATTTCTCACTCATCTGGGAAATGTGCACCAGTCCATCCTGATGAACTCCGATATCCACAAACGCTCCGAAATCGATTACATTGCGGACAGTTCCCTTCAGAACCATGCCCTCTTTCAGATCCTTGATATCCAGAACGTCGGTGCGAAGGATTGGCTTTGGCATCTCGTCACGAGGATCACGGGCAGGCTTCTCAAGCTCTTTTACAATATCACGAAGTGTGATCTCACCAATCTCAAGCTCTGCTGCCAGCTTCTTATAATCCTTAATCTGTCTGCCAAGTCCAGCCAGCTTGCCACCTGCAATATCCTCTGCGGAATATCCCAGCTTCTCAAGAAGGCGGGATGCAGCCTCATAGCTCTCCGGATGCACGCTTGTAGCGTCAAGAGGATTGGTGCCTCCTGTAATACGCATGAAGCCTGCGCACTGCTCAAATGCCTTCGGTCCCAGCTTGGCAACCTTCAGAAGCTCTTTTCTGCTGGTAAAGCGGCCGTTCTCCTCACGGTAAACCACAATGTTCTTGGCAATGGCCTTGGAAACACCGGAAATATACTCCAGAAGGGAAGCGGATGCTGTATTTAAGTCCACACCAACCTTATTTACAGAATCTTCTACCACTCCGGTCAGTGCCTCGCCCAGCTTCTTCTGGTTCATATCGTGCTGATACTGGCCAACACCGATGGATTTCGGATCAATTTTAACCAGTTCTGCCAGCGGGTCCTGCACACGTCTTGCAATGGAAGTGGCACTTCTCTGTCCTACATCAAAGTTAGGAAACTCCTCTGTTGCCAGCTTGCTTGCGGAATAAACAGAAGCTCCTGCTTCATTTGTAATGACGTACTGAACCTTTGCCTCCGGGATTTCTTTGAGCATGTCCACGATTACCTGCTCAGATTCTCTGGATGCAGTACCGTTTCCAACGGAAATCAAGGAAATGCCGTATTTCTTGATCATGCCCTCAACGGTATCCTTGGCCGCACGGATTTTCTTCTCGTTAGTAGGTGCTGTTGGGTAGACAACTGTGGTATCCAGAACCTTTCCGGTAGGATCTACAACAGCCAGCTTGCATCCGGTTCGAAAAGCCGGATCCCAGCCAAGTACTGTCTGTCCTGCGATTGGAGGCTGCATCAGAAGCTGCTCTAAGTTTTTGCCGAAGACTTTGATTGCGCCGTCCTCTGCCTTCTCTGTCAGGTCGCTTCTGATCTCACGCTCAATTGCAGGGGCGATCAGACGCTTGTAGCTGTCCTCTGTTACTTCCTTAAGGATCGGTGTGGTAAACGGGTTGTCGCGGGTGATCACCTTTTTCTCCAGGTAACGGATAATATCTTCTTCCGGAGCTGCAACCTTGATGGTAAGGAATTTCTCTTTCTCACCGCGGTTCAGCGCCAGCACACGATGTCCTGCAAGCTTCTTCACCGGCTCTTCAAACTCATAGTACATTTCATAAACAGACTGTGCCTCAGGATCCTTTGCCACAGAGCTGATGGTTCCCTTCTTCGCTGTCAGATCACGGATATGGATTCTGTAATCCGCCTCATCGGAAATATGCTCCGCGATAATGTCCTTCGCACCGGCAATGGCCTCTGCCACGGAAGCTACTTCTTTTTCCTCGGATACAAACGCCTCTGCTTCTTCCTCGATGGACTTATTTGTCATCTGAAGCATAATGATGTTTGCCAGCGGCTCAAGGCCTTTTTCCTTGGCGATAGTGGCACGGGTACGTCTCTTCGGACGGTATGGGCGGTAAAGATCCTCCACAACAACCAGTGTCTGTGCTGCAAGAATCTGCTCCTTCAGCTCTTTTGTCAGCTTGCCCTGGTCCTCAATGCTGGAAAGAACCTGTTTCTTCTTGTCTTCCAGATTGCGCAGATAGGTCAGTCTCTCATTCAGGTTACGAAGCTGCTCGTCATTTAAGGTTCCGGTAGCTTCCTTTCTGTATCGGGAAATAAAAGGGATGGTGTTTCCCTCATCGATCAGTTTCACAGCAGCCTCTACCTGCCATTTTTCCACCCCAAGTTCCTGGGTGATCACCTGTAAAATATCCATTTTTTCAATCTCCTCTTGTTGCTTGTCTTACATTTTCCGGAATTTTCCATACTGCAAAATACTTCTGCAGCATCTTTTATGCTTCCGAATTATAATCATCCTCACGGTCATTCCTGTAACCGCTTTGATTCTCTGAATCATATCCGTTTCCCGGATCATCACTGCCTGCATTGTATCCATCATAAAAGCTACCGCTTCCGCCATAGTATCCGTCTCCCGGCAGTCTGTGATCCAGCTCGCCGTTCAGATCCCGGTAAAAGGTAACCAGCGACATCTCCATATAAGGCATGATCCAGAACAGCGCAATATAAAAAGTAAATACAGATAAAAACAAAAGCGGGATAAAGCTGAGATTCAGCTTGATATATCTCCACATATTGCCTTTCATCAGGCGTGCACTCTCTTTCAGCCCCTGGATTCCCCAAGCTCCGGATCATCTGCCATCAGAAAATAGGTCATGGCAAACGGAATGGAAATCAGGAAATTCAGCAGAGTGCTGACTGCCAGAAGTACGAATATAGTAGAAAACCACTGAAGCTGTTCCTCCACGGTCAATCCCGGATCTGTGGTATAGCTTACATAATAGTAGGGAATGGCTGTAATTACCTGAATCAGTGCCAGCACAAATCCGGCAATGATCACACGGTCAGGCTGATTTCGGAAAAAATATCCCAGACCTGCCAGGGAGAATTCTTTTCCCCTGGAAATGTTCAGAAGCATATAGCCCAGTCCTGCTGATATGATTCCCACGATCAGAGATACCACCAGCAGAAACACCTCACTGAGAACCAGATCCAGCACAGAAGTCCCGGAAAACAGATTGGTCGATAAAATGGTTCCCAGCATATTCAGGCCATACACTGCCAGAAGTCCCAGGATGACGGTTCCATAATGTCCCTGAAGGGCTATTTTCGCCTGACGCTTGATCTCCTTTGTTTTTCTTTTTTTCATAATGATCATTCTCCTTTGCAGTGAAACAGCAGGCCGGGATTATGATGCATCCCGGCCCATATATGTTCGATTGCTCTTTTGCTGCTCTCACCTTTCCCGCGGCGGTTTGTCCGTAAGCTGACGGCTATGCCGTTCTTTTGCTTCCCCAGAAAAACAGCGCTACCGTGCCAGGTCCTGTGTGGCTTCCGATGGTAGTTCCGATGTTATTGATCTCCACCTTGCCGTTCAGCCTGGGGAATCGTTCTTCTACCAGTCTTGCCACTTCCCTGGCATCCTCTATGCAGGCGGACTGGGAAATATAGCATTTTCCGCTGTAATCAAGACCGCCCTCTGCATACTCTTCCATCTTATCCACAATGGCACGGATTACTTTTTTCTTGGTGCGGATCTTGAACCTTGGAATCAGCTTGCCCTGATCATCCATATTCAGAAGAGGACAAATGTTCAGCATGGTACCGAAAAATCCGCTTGCCTTGGAAATGCGGCCTCCTCTGATATAAAAGGTCAGATCCGTGGAAAAGAACCAGTGATGCAGATTCAGCTTGTGCTCCTCTGCCCACTGATGAACCTCTTCCAGGGATTTTCCCTCATCTCTTAAGTCTGCAAGACGATCCATAAAAAGTCCATAGCCGGAAGAAGCTCCAAGAGAATCCACTACCAGGATCTTCCTGTCTGGATATTTCTCTTCCAGTTCTTCTTTTGCAATATTGGCAGAGTTTACAACGCCGGAAATTCCGGAGGACAGGCATACGTGAAGCACATCCTTTCCCTCTTTGAGGAAGCCCTCAAAGTACTCGGTGAACTCATCTGCGTTTACCTGGGAGGTCTTGGTGGATGCACCGTCCTGCATTGCTTTGTAAAACTGATCAAAGGGCATGGACTGTCCCAGATCATCTGCGTATTCTTTTCCGTTTAATTCATAATGAAAGCAAATATAGGAAATATTTCTTTTCTCAAAATGTTCTTTGGTAAGATCTGCTGTAGAACAGCAGCTGATCACATAATCGCTCATATTTCCTCCTGTCACTTAAGCCAAGTCAGATGCAGCTGTCCCTTTTCAGTCGGCAAGGCCGAATGCATCATGAACCGCATTCATAGCGCGGATGCCGTCTTTCTCATTGATGAGCACGGTAATACGAATCTCAGATGTGGAGATCATATTAATGTTCACGCCCTCATTGTAAAGGCTTTCAAACATTTTGGCAGCCACGCCAGGATTGCTGAGCATGCCGGAGCCAACAATGGAAAGCTTGGCAATGTTCCGCTCGGAATGAAGCTCCTTGAATCCAAGGCGCTCCTGGTTCTCTTCCAGAGTAGAAACTGCATCGTCCAGATCATCTTTATTTACAGTAAATGAGATGTCCTTGGTTCCTGCTCGTCCAATGGACTGCAGAATTACATCTACGTTTATATTTTTCTTTGCAAGGGTATCGAATACCTTAAATGCAACGCCAGGCACATCGCGAAGACCCAGCACTGCGATTCTTACAGCGTCTGTATCCAGCGCAACACCGCTGATCAACATTCTTTCCACGCTAACTACCTCCTTAACTACCGTTCCTTCACTGTTATTCAGGCTGGAGCGGACCACAAGGGGCACTCCGTATTTCTTCGCCATTTCCACAGAACGGTTGTGAAGCACGCCCGCTCCTGAGGTTGCCAGATCCAGCATTTCATCATAGGTGATCTCTTTCAGCTTTCTGGCATTTGGAACCTTACGGGGATCGGCTGTGTAAACACCGTCCACATCTGTATAAATCTCACAGGCGTCTGCATGAAGTGCTGCTGCCAGTGCCACAGCAGTGGTATCGGAACCGCCCCGGCCCAGGGTGGTGTAGTCATCATATTTATCTACTCCCTGGAATCCAGTGACAATTACAATCCTTCGTGCATCCAGCTCCCGGCGGATACGCTCTGTGTCGATTCTTTTTAATCTTGCATTCTGATGACTGCTTGTAGTATGCATAGTCACC
>CAVJRB010000110.1:0-2058 GCA_963651655.1 bacterium
ACCCCAAGGTTCTCATTCAGCTTCTCCTGGATCTTCTTCGCCAGCGCTTCCCCCTGTGCAGAATCCCGGTAATAGAATACCTGCGGACCCTTTACAGCCGGATCCTCATAGCTGTTCTGGTGAATGCTTACGGTCAATACCGGATCCACCTTTTGTATGAGGAGAATTCGCTTTTGCATGTCCTGGGCTTTCTTGTTCTGGGAATCCTCGTCGTAAAGTCCGGTATCTGTTTCCCTGGTCATCACCACCTGATAGCCGTAATCTTCCAGGGCCTTTTTTAGTTTCAGTCCTATAGCAAGATTGAATTCCTTCTCCTTAAGCCCATCGATTCCGATCATTCCCGGATCAATTCCTCCATGACCGCAGTCCACCACGATCACCTTCTTCTGACTCATCCTGGCTGACACCGCCGCAGCTTCCCTGGAAAGACAGTAAAAGCATAAGAGCAGAAGACAGCCCATGATCAGTTCCATTGCATGCTTTTTCAACACAAAACACCCCCTGGAATATACATGATTCAGTATATGTCTCAGAGAGTGTTTTTATCATTGGTGTATAAAACTGCAGCGGTTCATTCCCTTCACAGTTACAGAAATCTTACTGGGCAGTACTTCCTGACAGATTGTCTGTAATTACCTGCCAGATGCCGCTGTTCTCAAAGCCAAGCTTCCATGCTGCAACGCCTGCAAGATTGTAGGTCTGCACCAGCTGTACCTTGGCTGCGATAGACTGAGCATCCTCGATCCAGATCTGGTAAGTGCAGCCGTCCTTTTCGAAGCTTCCGTAATTCTGGCTTACATCGCTGTCCCAGTATACCTGGGCATTGTTGGTGCTTACCACTTCCTGGGCAGTATCCATGCCGATTGCCTCACTGGATAAGGTACCTGCCTCTGTTTTCCACAGTCTTGTGTAGAATGGAACTGCATTGATCACACGTTCTGCCGGAACCTCTGCGATGGTATCCTGGATTCCTTTCTCCACCCATGGAAGGGATGCTACGGAACCAGCTTCCTCAGAACCTACATAATGCTCATCATATCCCATTATAATTACATAATCCACCACGCGGCCCTGCTCTGCCCTGTCGTAATGGCTGGTGAAATCCTCCGGCACCGGATTGTCCACTGACAGAACCAGGTTATTCTTGTGGCATTCTATGGAAAGCTCACGAAGAAATTCCAGGAAATGGATTCCCACATCCTCGCTGAGCTGCTCAAAGTCAACGTTGATTCCGTCGATGCCGGCACCAACCGCTGCATTCACCAGCTGTGTGATCAGATTCTGTCTGGAGCTGGTCTTGGAAAGAACCTCATAAGTACTGATATCCTGGGTAAAGTTATCAACCAGTCCCCAAACCTTCAGGCCTCTGTCGTGTGCTGTGCTGACATAATCGATCGTGGCATTATTAATGATATTGCCGCTGTTGTCTGACACATAGAACCAGGTAGGTGAAATCACATTCACCCCTGTCATATTCTGGATAGAATCAGAAAGTCCTGCATTGGCATCTGTGGACATGACCTGATGCCATACCAGATTCACAGGCTGGTCCATGGTCAGGTAGGTGTAATCCTCCCCTGCAAATGTACGGTCCATGGTCACAGTCTGCACATCGCTTACGCTCTTCTTCTCCACATAGCCGATGTAACCGTCCCATGTGGCAACCTGAACCCAGTTTTCCAGTTCTTCCATAAACAGAAGATTGTCGCCTTTGTTAATCTTGCTCAGGACTTCCGCCTTGATTCCGCCTCTGTAGCGCACATACGTATCCTTATTTGCAGTTACCACTGAAATGTCGGAAAAATCCTTCTGAATGGCTACACGGTTAGGCTGCTGGTACACATAGGTATCAAGGTCTGTATATCTTTTCACAAAATCAAGGCTGAGATAAGCAGTTCCATCCTTCAGCCATACGTCACCGCCTGCTTCCGAAGATGCAGGTGCAGATACCAGCTCTGACGGAGTGGCATAAAGAATCTGCTGTCCCTCTTCATCCCAGTAATAGCGCTGGTTCAGATAGCTGTCTACCACATCAACCGGAAGGTACGGCTGTTCACC
>CAVJRB010000111.1:0-2001 GCA_963651655.1 bacterium
AGATAGCTCAGTTGGTAGAGCAGAGGACTGAAAATCCTCGTGTCGCTGGTTCGATTCCGGCTCTGGGCATTTTGAATGCGACGGCTGTTTAGAAAAAGCCTGGGCATTTTGAATGCCAAAGCTGTTGAAATGCTGAAGCATTTAAAATCAAAATAGATATGGAGCATTAGCTCAGTTGGTAGAGCACTTGACTTTTAATCAAGTTGTCCGGGGTTCGAATCCCCGATGCTTCACTTTAGAAAATGCCGAAGACCTTAAAGAAAAGGTTTTCGGTTTTTTATTTCGTGGATATATAAGAAAATCCAAGCTTTTAAGTTATGATAAATATACTTAAAAACTTGGATTTTTTGATGATATTTATGCAGAAATTATGGACGCACGATAGTTCCGGCGTTTTCCATGATTTCTACAATTTCATACATGTTTGTAACGCCGCCTACGGCTAATTTCTCTTTCAGACCATAGAAGTCAAGGCAGGTTCCGCAGGTGAGGATTTTGACTCCTTCGGCTTCCAGGGATTTCAGATCCTCGAGAGAGTCGGAACCCTCGCATGTGAGGTAAGCACCGGAATTGTAGCAGAGGATGGTTTCCGGGAGCTGATCCTGTTTGGTGAGGGCAAAGATGAAAGATTTCATAAGAATTTTGCCAAGCTGTTCCTCTCCGTTTCCCATGGTGTTGGCGGACAGAACAGCTACAAGGCCGTGTTTCTTGGAATCTGGAGCACAGGTTGGTTCAGATGAGACTGTGGACTGAGAAACAGCAGTCTGTGCATTTTTCTCTGGAATCTGAAAGGTTACAGCGAAATCTTTTTCCCCTTTTTTCTCTGCGGAAGACTGGAAGCCTCTGCTTGATGCGAATTTGGTCAGGTTCTGAACTGCGATTTCATTATCTACCAGAACGGTAAGAACACCGCCTTCGGTCATTTCCTCAGATGCTTTCTTGGCATTTACTACTGGAAGAGGGCATGCCATGCCTCTTGCGTCTACAGTTTTGTTCTGCATATAAAGTTCCTCCTTAAAATAAGTTTTTAATAAGTACTTGTCGGTATTTTGTTAAATCATGCATTCATAAATCCCCTCAGGCTGCAGGTCCTGCTGTGAAAGCAGTTCTTCGAGAGCTTCACGGCTGTTAAGATCTGCACACCAGGAAAGTCCGCAGCTGGCGGAAATTGCCCTTGGAACTGGAATTAACCGTCCAGGCGCCTGGGCTGCCTTGCAGGCTTTTTCCATAGCAATGGCATCTGTGGTGCAGCGAAAAGTTATTATAAGTCGTTTTTCTCTGGATATCATTTGGTACCTCCTGAGGTTTTGCGTTGTCTTCAGTATAGTATTAGAATTGCAAAATTGCAAGTTTTGTTGACAAAATATTACTACAAGTGTAGAATTAAAGTTACTGTTCACTGGTAATGTTCCGCGAGGTGTTTTGTGTGAACAAAGTTCACAGAAAACACGAGAATTAAGTTTGCGTAGCAAACGCTACTTCTTGTGCAGGCACAAGAAGGTTCGTCTTTCTGTGCATCGCGAAGCGCGTTGCTGTGAACGGAGTGAACAGTAACGAATTAAAGAAATTATTTATTGAAAGCATTCTGCATTATTGTGCATGATGGGATAGGAGGGATAGAGTAGGATGAAAAAAACAATTAACCGTCTTCCGGATTCAGAACTGGATATTATGCTGGTTCTGTGGAAGTATGAGCCGCCGATGACCAGGATTGAGATTGAGCGTGTGGTGAATGAGAAGAAAGCTCTTGCACCGACAACCATACTTTCACTTCTTACCAGGCTGGAGAAGAAGAATTTCGTGAAGGTGACCAAGCAGGGAAAGATGAATCTTTATACGCCTCTGATTTCCCAGGAGGAATATCAGCAGAGTGAGAGCAAAAGCGTTCTGGAGAAGCTGTACGGTAATTCTTTAAAAAAATTTGTGGCTTCTTTGTATCAGGGCAAAAAAATGAATCAGGATGACATTAAAGAACTTCATGACTTTTTAGAGGAGCTGGAG
>CAVJRB010000112.1:0-4079 GCA_963651655.1 bacterium
GCTGTATCTTTACAGTGGATTCGCACTTCAGGGAAATCCTCTTCTGCTGGATGGTTCCAAGCCTACTGAGCACGGCGCGATGTGCTTCGAGCTGGATCCTTCCGACATGCTCACTGTGAAAATGGGACCGAAATATATTGGAATCGCAAGTGAGAAGGAAGCACCGGGAACCTCCTATGAAGGACATCCTTTCCTGGAGGCAAGCTCCATGCGTAAATTTAACGGAACTTATTATTTCATCTACAGTTCCCTGAACAGCCATGAGCTCTGCTATGCAACCAGCAACAATCCTACAGAGGGATTTGAATTCGGCGGTGTTCTGGTCAGCAACGGAGACATCGGACTTCCGGGAGTCACAGATGTGAAAAACGCAAGAAACTGCACCGGAAATACCCACGGAAGCCTGATCGAGATCAACGGAAACTACTATGTTTTCTATCACAGACACAGCAACCGTAAGCAGTCTTCCCGTCAGGCCTGCGCAGAGCGCATCCGTTTCGAGGACGGCAAATTTTATCAGGCAGAGATGACCTCCTGCGGATTAAATGACGGTCCGCTGAAGGGCAAGGGAAATTATCCTGCATATATCGCATGTAATGTATATGGAAAGAACGGCACACGCTTCCTGAGCATGATCAAGCATCCGAAGGCTGGAAACCCGTATCTGACCCAGGAGGGAAAGGACAGAGAGCAGGGTTCCGATCAGTATGTGGCAAATATGTGCGACGGAGCAGTGGCAGGTTATAAATACTTTGATTTAAGAGAGACCACCAAGGTTCGCATTAACATTAAGGGAAAAGCAACCGGAACTGTTTTTGTAACAACCGAGGAAGGCGGCAAGCCTGCAGCACAGATCCAGGTGAAGCCATGCAAAGAGCAGCACGGCTTCTCAGCAGATCTTCGCGGACTGGGTGAGAAAGAAGCTTTGTATTTCAGCTTCAAAGGTAAGGGAGCATTCGATTTCATGTCCTTTGACCTGAAATAAAGATTAATAGCGAGATATATTTTAAAGGGAAAAGAGTTTTACTTAAGAATTTTATAAAAATATTACCCAGGAGGCGAAACACTTGAACATTACAAATTTTGCAAAAAAAGTTGCAGAAAAGCCGGTTTTTAAAACCAAAATCAAAACAGATGATGTGAAGATCCCGGAAATGATCATCGGCTATTTTCTGGCTCCGTTTTGCGCCATGTTTGCAAACTCCATTTTCGGTGCTTATCTGAACCGTTATTACGTGGATGTACTTGGCTGGACCAAATTCGGAGCATTTGCCACACTTCTTCCTATCGTATCCGTGATCTTCGTAGTTCTCGGAAACCTGATGATCGGACAGTGGATCGACAATACCAGAACCACCCAGGGAAAAGCGAGACCGTACATGATCCTTGCAGCTCCTATGCTGATCGTGGCAATTATTCTGATGTTTATGACACCAACAAAGGGAAATAATGCAGTTCAGATGATCTGGATCGCAATTTCCTACAACCTGTACTATGCACTTGCATACCCATGCTTCTACTGTGCACACAGCTCCATGGTTTCTCTTTCTACCAGAAATTCCGAGAGCCGCGGACTTCTTGCAACTCTGTCAAATGCGGCAATGGTTGCTTCCGCAGGAGTTGGAGCCAGCATTATTGTGCCGATCCTTCTTCAGAGCTTCCTGTTCGTCACAAAGGATGGCGGAATCGATGTGGATGCCAGCTACGCACACTGGAGAATTATTTCCATCGTGCTTTGCCTGATGAGTGCATTTGGATGTATGCTGGAGTACTATTTCACAAGAGAGCGTATTACAGAAGAAACCATGAACCTGAATGTGAAGGAAGAGAAGCTTCCGCTGAAGAAACAGCTGGAAGGCTGTATCCACAACAAATACTGGTGGATCATCATTCTTTACTTCCTGATCTTCCAGTTTGGTCAGCTGATCAAGAACAGCTCCATGAGCTTCTATGTAAGATGGATGTTTGACAGTGTTATTAACTCTGCAAATCCGGAGCAGACTTCCGGAGCGCTGATGTCAACACTTGGTCTGGTCGGCGGAATCCCAACTGCTGTTGGTATGGTAGTTGCATGGCCCATCGCCCGTAAGCTTGGTAAAAAGAGAGCCGTTGTTTCCGGACTTTGCTTCTCTGTTGTAGGCGGACTGGTTTGCTTCCTCAATGTACACAGCTTTGGAATGGTTGCCACAAGTATGGTACTGAAGGGTATCGGAAGTATTCCTGCAATGTATGTAACCATGGCACTTCTTTCTGATGTGCTGGATCACCTGGAAGCGAAAAACGGTTTCCGAAGCGACGGATTCACAATGTCTGTTTACAGCTCCATTATGGTAGGTCTCAGCGGACTTTGCATCGGCGTACTGAACAGCCTTCTTACATTTGCAGGCTACAGCAACACCGGTATTGCATGCAACCCGCAGACACTGGAAATCATCGACAATGTGGCAAATTACACCGGACAGGTGGTTTACCGTCAGATGGGCGGCGTTGAGCAGGTGCTTGCGTTTGCGTTCCTGGCAGCCGATGTGATCACATATGCCGTTGTTATTATTCTTATGAGCCGTCTGGATGTGGAGAAACACATCGAGGAGGATCAGAAGACTATCAAGGAAAACCAGAAAAAGGCAGCCCTTAAAAAATAAAATATAATTGTTTCAGAACCTGATTCCTGTTATACTATGCTTATTAAGTAAGTATAAGTGATTCGGCTTTCTGGTGCGGTGATCACTGTACCGGAGAGCCGTTTTTTTATGAAAAGTACCAGCGGTATGGAAATTCAGAGGGGGAATGGAAATACTGTGAAGCGCAGGCGGGCGCAGCTGGTTTTTCTATTAGAGAAAGATATTACGGAACGGGTGAGGAACAACTATGGTAAGAATTGCGATTGTGGAAGATGACCGGCACGACCGGGATGCTTTGAAAAAATGTCTGAGCAGATACGAAAAAGAAAATCAGGTGAAATTTTCTGTTACGGAATTCGAAGACGGCGAGGACATTGTGACCGATTATACAGCCAGCTACGATCTGATCATTCTGGACATCGAGATGGCTTTTCTCAACGGAATGAAGGCTGCGGAGAAGATCCGCGAGCTGGACACCAATGTGATCATTATTTTTATCACGAATATGCCCCAGTATGCCATTCAGGGCTACAAGGTCAATGCGTTGGACTATATTCTTAAGCCCATTTCCTACTTCTCTTTTTCCGAGAGTATGGCAAGAGCGCTGACCAAGGTGAAAGCTCCTGAGAAGGAATACATTACCATTGTCTTAAAGGGCGGCAAGAAGAAACTGGATGTAGCCCGGATCTGCTATGTGGAGGTGCAGGATCATGTGCTGATCTACCACACGCTGGACGGGGATTTTGAGACCAAGGGAACTATGCGTGATACGGATAATCAGTTCAATCCCAAGCGGTATTTCCGGTGCAACCGCTGCTATCTGGTGAATCTGGAATTTGTGGAGACCTATCAGGGCAGTGATATTATGGTAAACGGCGATACCATTCAGGTAAGCCGCAGCAGGCGCAAGCCATTTCTGGATGCTCTGAATGAATATATGAATGAGGTGGGAAAATGAGCAGTACAGTAGTGAATACACCCGGTTATTATTATGCCATTTCTTACTGGCTCTCTGCTTTTGTAATGGTAATTGTAGAAGGTCGTGGAAAAAAGGACTGGTGGAAATATCTGTACAGCGTGCTTAGCTTTATCAGTATTTTCCTGGTAATGTTTTTCACGGACGGGATCAAGCAGATTTTCTTTATCCCTCTTATGCTGTGTGTGTTTGGTCTGATGCTTCTGTATATTAAAATGGCAGGGGAACTGTCCTGGCGGGAGACAGGGTTCTTCTGTGCAAAGGCATTTATCAGTGCGGAATTTGCGGCGTCTCTTTGCTGGCAGATTATCTATTTTTATACAGCGGATTTCTCTATGGAAGAAATTGGAAAGCCGGATCAGATTATATGGAGCTGTGTTCATATGGTACTGATCTATGCGGTGATTTATGCAATTATTTATTTCATTGAGCGCTATCTGAAAAAGGATATCGAGGAGCTGCAGATTACCAGGCGCGAGATG
>CAVJRB010000113.1:0-10309 GCA_963651655.1 bacterium
TGCTGTTTTCTGTGTAGATTTCTTCCTGTTTCTTTCCAGTTTTTTCCTCAGGCCTTTCAGTTCCATATGTTTCATCTTCAGATATTTCCATATGCTTCAGGGACTGTTTTCCACACTTTCTGCTTTCCTTTGGCATTGGGGTTTCCTGATTTTCAGATATTTTTTGACCTTTTTTCTTCAACAGCGACAAAATCCAGACATACAGCATACCAATGCCCATAGCCACTATCACACATCCAATCACAGCTGTCACAGAAATCCTGGGCAGATATCCCAGTGTTTCCGCAATGATCACCAGCAATGCCACGGCCGCAACCGAAATACACCAGATAAAGATTCCTTTCTCCTGAGATTTTCCGGGCTTTCTGTTTTCTTTGGCAGGTTCTTCCTGCCACATAACCTCTTCCGGATTTATATTTATTTCTTCTTGCTCCGTCTTCCCGTTTGGTCTGGCTGAACAGTCAGTGCCAGGGTGCGCAGCAGCAACATCCATAAAGCTCGTGTCTGTTCCCTCTTTGTCCGTTTTTTGCCGGGAAGCTGCATTTATGGCGGAGTCTGTTTTGGCAGTCTCAGAACGTTCCTGATATAATTCCTGCTTAATGTGCTCCAGATGGAAACTATCCTCCAGCGCTCTTCGGTATATCCCATATCCCAGCATCACAGCCCTGGAATCTTCATGGTCAAGCAGCGGAAGAATATATTCTGTCAGCTCCTGAAATTCCTGCCGCACATCCTGGTCGTAACCCGGCAAATAACAGAAATACAGTTGTCTTTTCTCCACATCCACATACATATATTCCGGCTTTAGCAACAGCCTGGACGGATTCAGCAAATACTCCGCCATCTCCTCCATAACCTGCACAAAACCGCCAAGGATCATCTGAAGGTCCTCATATCCAATCTTCTTTTCCTCATATAACGAGAGTACAGACTGTTTCGAAGTAATGTCGAAGCAAACCATAAACTGTCCGTCCACGCCCTGCACCCTGCACTTTAAAATGGACGGAATGGTATTTCCCACCAGCATTCTCATCTGATAGGAGGAAGTGTCTGGCTCTTCTTCCTCGTACAGTACCAGATAATTCCCACTTAGGTCTCTTTTATATTCCGCTTTCATTTTTGCTTATTCCCCCTTTATACTTTCTGATGCACTTTTCGCTTTGCGAATCCAGGATACAGGATCTATTACTTTCACAGCTTCCTGAACCTTCAGATGACTGTGAAATCCTCCATAAACGGAAAACATATCCAAATCATACGTGACCTGTACCTTTTTGCCATCCTCCGCCTGCACCTTCAGGTTTTCGCTTCCAAAAAAGCCTGTATCCCCAAGCTCATTTCCTTTTTTCAGCGCCGCCTCCCGGCTGTTTCCCTCTGGAACTGCTGCTTCCATACTTCCGGAAAGAGCAGCCTCGTATGCAGCTGCTGTAAGCCACGCCCTGTTATGTACATAAAAAAACAAATATAGCACCGTCATAATTACCAGCAGGATCAAAGGCATCAGAAGTGCCGTTTCTATTGTCATGCTTCCCTTTCTCAACTGCTTTTTCAATAAATCAGTCCTCCTATATATCCAAGCAAAAGAAACGGAACAAAGGGAATCTCGGTCTTTCTTCCGGTGCGCGGCAATATGAGCAAAATGATTCCCCACACACTGCAGCACAAAAGCCCCATCATAAATACACCAAGCAGTTCTCCAAAGGTGAGCACGGTTCCAAGAGCTGCCAGAACCAGCCCGTCTCCCATTCCCACTGCTCCTTTTGAAACTACGCTTAGCGCGATCAGTGCAGTGCCAAGTCCTACGGCCCCAATCCACTCCCAGCATATGGTTCCGTGCCAGAGCGCATTTATGATTCCAATCACAGCAAATATTCCGGTTGCAAGCAGAGAGACTTCTCTTTTTCGGATATCCTTCCAGCTGTTTATTCCCAGAAACGCAAGCACAAAAATCTGTTCCACTTTCATTCCCTCCATGTTTTTCGTTTCTTTCACAAACATGCAGCACAGTACCTTATCCGCATCTTTTGCAGGCGGACAGGTTCGCTGCTTTCGACTCTTTTACCAGACGCACCGTTCTTTTCAGTCCGCTGCAGGTTCTGTCATTGTGAAAACGGTTCCCGGATTTGGTAATGTAAACATAGCTTCCCGGCTTCTGGCCTCTGCTGCAGCTTTCGCAGGCATAATATTTCTCTCCTGAGTCATTTCTCTTAGAGGAAACCTCTGACCCTGAAATCTGGGAAACCGACAGCTTCAAATGACTGCAGTCCAGGCTCTTGTGGTATACTGTGCCGGAAGCTGTCACATAGACCATTTTCTCCGGGCTTTCGTTTGGATCACTGGTCTCCTCCCAACTGGCTCCTGTCCACGCATGAACTTTTACGGAATTGTAATTCCATTTGGCTGGGAGCGGTATGATTCCTGCCACGGGCTTATAGGAGTAGACATCCGGAAGCGTAATCTCTTCTGTTCCTCCGCTTACTGCATAAGCGTACATTCCTGCATCCTTGACATTCTGACACAGCTTGCTTAGATGCTCGGTCTGAAGCTTGTATAGATCCATAAAAGAAATCATAGTTACCATTGTCAGAAAAAACAGAGGCAGTACCATTGCCGCCTCTACAGTAAGACTGGCTTTCTTTAGCTTTGTACTTAAATTTTTCAAAAAGGCGCACAAAGACGCTTTGCCGAAAAGGTTCCGCATCAAAGCCGGGGATGCTTTTGCGAAATGGTGTCCCAGAGAACTATTCCTTCTTGTTCTTCGCTCTTTCAGAGTCCGTATATCTTTTTGCATAATCTCATCCAATATTCCCATCTCCTTTTCGGAAAAGCATCTCTCTGCGCCTTTTTTTATTTTTAAATATAGTGATATGCCCTCGTAACCGTAAACGTTTTCCGCTTATTTGCTTTTACATCAGCAGACACTTCCATTGCCGTAATGCAGTGATCCAGCTGAAACCAGGTCCAGTTCTTCGCTTCCCGAACAGAAGTTTCCACCATGTCCATGCCGCCATCTATTTTCTTTGCCTTGGAACAGGAAAACAGAAAAACCTGCAGGTAATCTTCGTATGATACTCCTGTCTCATCCGTCCTTCTTATGGTGTCCAGGCTGTCGAACAATGCAGGAAGATTCTGCAGTGACAGCTGCCAGTTTACAGCATTCTTTACTAGAGGGACTTTTCCTCCGTCAAAAAGCTCCCGGACATCCAATATACTTTCCGCAAAAGCCCAGCACAAGATCAGTGCACTTTTGATCACGCCAGCTGCCGGAGGGATAAGAAAACTGGCTGCTATAGCCGCTGCGACAGACGTCACCTGTGCCACTTTCACAGGATCCGCCATAAGGCCTGCCACATTGACTCCTTCTCTCACACGCAAAAGCTTGTTCGCCACTGCTTTTAAATTGGCTTCATCATTGTCCTTTCCGGCAATTATGTATTCGATCTGATAATCCAGGTCACCATTTCCCGGATTTATAAAATTCCCTAGTTTTTCCATCAGGTATTGCTGGTACAGCGCCTGGGACGTAATTGAGCTGTCTGTTTTGACTGAGTCTTCCATGGCAAATCCAGCTTCCAGGTTTCGCCCGGAAACCAGCTTCCCCTTGTCTGCCTTCTTGTCTGAAATTGCCTTCCATGGAGATATTACCAGATCAAGAATCCCCATTTTCCGAATGCGGCGGATTGCAGGAATTGGATTATCAACTGGCTCAGGCTCATATCTTTCACCAGTACCAGAGGACGAAGTTCCATCCGAAAAGCCGCTTGAATCCACTGTACCCTGTTCATTATTCGTCATTTCATCAAGCTTTGCCTGGCTTTTCTCCTGGGCCAAATTCATTTCAGATTCATAGCTTTCAATTGTCCCTTTGTCTTCCAGTTCATTTCCTTTCTTCTCTGCTTCTGTTGTTTTTCTTTCCGTATTCTGGATCTTGTTTAAAAGAAGAGCTGCCCCATGGCTTCCAAGAGTTTCTTTCATGTACTGAACCGCTTGCTGGTAAAAGACCTCACCATCTGCATCTGTCATCAGAAGATAACCGGATATACCGCCCTGCTGCACTGACAATTTCTGACTATTCTGCTTCATCACAGGCTCCATATAAGATTCCAGGTTATCATACACAGCTGCCAGATTCATTTCCTTTCCCCCGTAAGCCCCATCAACAGCAAACAGATCATAGTCCTTTAAAAGGTACTTGTTGTATTGTCCAAACAAAGAATATAGTCCAACATCCATACCGTTTAATATTTGTGTTCTTGCCGCTGCCATTCTTACTGACTCGAGTCCTGAGCTCAGTAAAGACAAAATAAGGCCAAGCGTTAGTGCCAGAAAAACTGTAATACTTCCTCTCTTTACCATGGAGCACCTCTCCTTTTTTACTTCATTTTGTTACTGCGGGTTGCTTTAAATCGAGTTGCTTTGTTTTGTGATCTTTGACAGAATGTTTTCTACAAGACTGGTAAGCTGGTCTTTAAAGATCATGACCAGACCAATAAGAACTACAAGAATCAGAATAATCTCAACCACACCTACGGCATCTTCCTCCTGCAAAAAATCTTCCGCAAATTCCCGAAGCTTTCTCATCCCTTCACCTCCCTCTGCCTGTAAAATTTCTCTGGGACTGCTCGAATAAAGTCCGATGCTTAAGTCCCTCAGATTGGATTTATCCATAAAAGGACAGACAGGCCGGAAGCATGATAATTGCCATTACCACACCAAGCATCAGCACCATGGGAAGCAGAAGCTTTGTTGTGGCTGCTTCTCCAAGGACTTTCGCCTTTCTTTTCCTGTCATCCCAGGCTTCCACAGATTCCTTTTCCAGCATTTCTCCCATCTGGCGGCTGCCTTTCTGGAGATTCTGTATCAGAAGCGTTGCAAAGGTTTTATACTTTACGTGTCCGCAGCGTTCTCCAAAGCGTCTGTAGGCTTCCATTTCGGAAATCCCGCTTTCCATTTCATTGCATGCGGTCACAAGCTCCTCGTACGCTGCTCTTTTTTCATTTTTGCGTTTATAATCTACCGTCATTTTACGGAATGCATTTCTGACTGTCATACCAGCCTGTACCAGCAGGGTAAATTTCATGATCAGTCCTGGATAATCCATCATCAGTTCCTCATATCTTTTTGCCCTTGCACTCTGCTCTTCCCTTGCAGTCATAACAATGATGGCAAAAGCTGCCGCCATCGTCATAGCTGCAAGAAGATTTCCGGTATTATCGTAAGGAGTTTGCCATTCCAGATTTTTGCCATTCCAGCTGGACGGCAGGTAATAGTAATCTGGATCTGACTTCTGGCTGTTGTATTTCGCAATAAAATCCAGAAGCTTTTTTTCCAGTTTTTCTTCCTCTGTCAGCACTTCCTGCTGCTGGGAATCTTCCTCTTCCATTTCTTTTTCCGGGATTTGAACGTAGATACTGCCTGTTTCTTCTCCTTCCATGGATACCATGAATTTCTCTTCATAAGAATTTTCCTCCTTTTTCAGTTCATAACCATCCTGATAAATTTCTCCGCCGCCTTTGGTACAAGTCATGGCAAGTCCCATTATATTTCCAGTCAATGCAACTGCCAAAAACAGCTTTCTTCCCTTCTGTGTTCCGATTTGTTCCACATGCAGCCATCCAAGCCTGCTTCCTGCCGCAAGGAGAAATAATATAACAAAAATGACAATATGGAGCCACATCCGCTACACCTCGATTTCCACAATTCTCTTGCCCATCCAATACGCAGTTCCATATACAGCCAGGCAAACAGACATGGCGCCAATGCCAAAGGGATTGCCGTAAAGCATATCCAGAAATCCCGGAGATGCCAGCTGAAGATAAAGAATAATTCCAGCCGGCATAAGGCTCATGATCATCTGCTCGGATTTTTTTGCTGCCAGAGTGGATTCGATTTCTTTTTTCACATCAATCTTATCTCCCAGCATGCGGGCTACCTTTTGGATGACATTTCCAAGATCACCGCCGCTTCTTTTGGCTGTGTACAAAATAGAAGCAAAATTCTCAATGTCCTCTACCCTGCATCTTTTTCCAAGGTCCAGGAACAGGTCTTCCACCGGAACGCTTACTTTCTGCTGATTTTCTATGTATCGGAATTCACGCACAATGTCCGCATTTTTCTCATATAACTGCTCCAGATCCCGAACACATGCAGAAACCGCATTTTCTACCGAATAGCCTGCCTGCACTGCCACGCTCATAGAATTTAAGGCATCCCGGAACTGGTAATTCAACCGGCGCTTTCTCTCCCGGATCAGCTGTTTCTTCTTCCATTTCAGATAAAGGACTGGAAGAGGAACTGCCAGAAGCAGCATCCATATATTTTTATAAAACAGATAATCCACCACCAGGCAAAGAACAACACACTCAGACACATATCTGATGATTTCTTTTACCGAATACTGATACTTCTCATAATCCGTGTTTTTACCGTTCATAGTTTTACCCCCGCACGTTCCAGTTTTTCCCGGTGCATCAAAGGTTCCATCTTTACAAGGCCTTTTTCTTCCTGCCACTGATATAAGGGCTGGATCTTGATCTCGCCATCTTCATAACCGCACACCTCTGAGATTTCCAGAAGCTTTCGGGAGCGGTCCCGCATACGTCCCAAATGAATCAAAATGTCCACCCCTGATGCAATCTGCCTGCGCACTGCCTGTAAGGGAAGATCCAGTTCCGCCATCAAAGTCATGATTTCCAGTCTTGCCAGCATATCCCTGCTGCTGTTTGCATGAGCCGTTCCAAGGCTTCCCTCATGTCCGGTGTTTAGCGCCTGCAGCATATCCATAGCTTCTCCGCCTCTGACCTCTCCAACAATGATCCGGTCCGGGCGCATTCGCAGTGCAGAGCGGATCAGATCCCGGATGCTGACAGCCGGTGCACCGTTGACTGTGGCTGCTCTTGCCTCAAGGCGGACCAGATTTGCAATTCCCTGGATTTTCAGCTCTGCGTTGTCTTCAATGGTGATGATTCGTTCATCCCTGGGAATATATTCAGACAGTGCACCGAGGAAGGTGGTCTTGCCGCTTCCGGTGCCGCCGCCGATTACAATAGAGTAACGTGCCTTTACCAGCTTCTCCAGAAATTCGGCGCATTCAGGCGTCACGCTTCCCAGCTCGATCAGCTTCTCCATGGTGATCGGCTTGTCTGGAAAACGACGTATGGTGAGTATAGGACCGTTTAATGCTACCGGATAAATAACCACATTGACCCGCGCTCCGGTCTCCAGCCTTGCATCTACAATGGGACTGGATTCATTGACAATGCGGTTGCATTTTCCTACGATCTGCTGGATCACATCTTCCAGTTTTTCCTGGTCTGTAAAAGACTTCGGCCATTTGGTAAGCCTGCCTTTTCGCTCCACAAAAATGGAATCCGGACCATTAACCATGATCTCCGTCACAGTCTCATCCTCAATCAGTTCCTGCAGTACATCCAGCTTCCGCACAGAATAGAAAAGTTCCTGGCGAAGCTGAACCTTCTCCTTCAGGCTTACGCCCGATTCCCGCAGACTGTCCAGAATCAGTTCGTCAATGGTCTCCAGGATTTCCTGATCGGTAAGTTCCCGGCAAACATCCAGCTTTTCCATCAGCATCTGTCTCAGTTTTCGAAATGTTTCCTGACTCATTCTCTTTCCTTTCTCAGAATCTCCCTGACATAATCTCCAAGTTCACTCCACAGAAGTCCCTCGATATAATTCTCCGGAGCTACATTACCCCCGTGAAAGGGCAGATGCATCTTTGTAGTTCTGGCAAGAATCTGAGGATAATCCCAGATTCTCACCAGGTTCTCAAACTGGGAAATCTTGGAGACGGATACCGGATCAGACAGAACCGGCATATAAATTCTTTTACACATATCCAGCATTTGAAAAATACCGTCAATGGCTCCGCCTATATCCAGAATCACCACCTCATAGCTGCTGTGGCTGACAATTTCCTTTATCAGATTTTCCCAGTCTTCCCACTCCGTTCCCCGTATGTCCTCCGGCGTGCGCACAGGCGGTATGTAATCCAGATTATTCACCGTCTGTATCATTCCGTTCATTTTATAGATCAGATTGCCATTCTCCTGCCGCACGAAATAAAGAAGATCGCTCAAGTTCTGGGAAAAGCCTTTTCCCATCATCTCCTCAAAGCCTGCGTATTCTTCAAGGTTCAGGTACAAAACCGCCTTCTCCTTCGCCAGGATCTGTCCCAGTGTCAGCGCAAATGAGGTCTTGAGGCAGCGCCCCACAGGGGAATAGATCCCGTATATCTCCGTAGTCTTCTTCAATACCGGAAAAGCAACCGGCGTCACTGCTTTCTCTGCTCCGTAGCATGCCATTACTTCCCTTACCACATCTGATGATGCCTGATACTTGTATACACTTGGATACCGGTCCAGTTCCGGTGGGTGCACTCCCTCCGAAAGTATAACAATCTTACCAATTTCCAACTCCTGTACCTGACGGCACATTGCCTTCTGGGAAATCAGCAGCAACTCAATATGAATGTTTTTCCCGTAGGCGATCAGACTCTCCACTGTGGTAAATGCCTGAATCTCAAATGGTATGTTTTTCTTCTGATTGAGATAATCCATGAAGTTCAGAGCATAGTCTACTTCAAGGTCACAGACTGCAAAAATGTTCTTTTTCAATAGACACCTCCTGCATAAAGCAATGCACTTAGAAATATGGGAACTGTAAAGTGAAAATTCTCCAGCGGCATGCCGCTTTTACCATAAGGTTTTCTTTCTCCTGTTTTGAAAAGATCGCTGACATAGCAGAATAAATATTGGATTCTCTGGCAAAGGATGCCGCCAGAGATCATAAGAGCCGCTGAAATTACAGCGCCGATCAGAAAGGAATACGCAATGCATCTAAGAATTGTCCCCGGTCCCAGTACGCTTCCCATAACACAGAAAAGCTTGATGTCGCCAGCGCCCAGCATTCTGAATAGAAACAGCCAGCCAAGTACCAGAAAGGGGATGCATGCTCCGAAGCTCCAGGCTGCGAGCCCGCCCGCTCCTCTCTCCATAAGCTGCACGGTCAGGCTGATAACCAGACAGAACAAAAGCCACGCATTATCTACTTTCGCCCGCTGAATATCCATTACCACCGCGCCTCCTGCTGCAATGGCAGGAAAAATCATATAAAAAAGCATAGATGAATTTCTCCCTTCTTTCCTGTCAGTTTTCTTCTCAACTACAGAAGGGTCCTCTTTGGTATTTCTAGAGCGTGTTTGAAAAAGGCTTTCTGCAAGATGTGCGTCACAATTTGTGGGAGATTTTGTCCGGATGAGGGCGCCGTAGCGGGCTACGGCAACTGAATTCGGGCAAAATATACCGCAAAGTGGGGCGTGCAGATTGCGGGAATGATTTTTCAAACACGCTCTAGTTCGTAATTGTAATCTTTCATCTTCAGTAGAATAGGGAATAGTCGGTCTGATCAGACGACTTTCGATACCAGATGACTTCTGGTGAGTCTTATTATAGGGGCTGGTTTTGTATTTGTCCAGTCCTTTTTTCCAAAATTTTATAAAAAAACTATAAATTCATTTTCAAAAGGAGTATACTGGTTTCGGGAGGTATTATTATGACAATAATGACATGTCTTGGAGACAGTATTACAGACTGCGATCATTGTTTTTCGCCGGATTTTCTTGGAGATGGTTATGTAAAGATGCTCTCGGAACGTTTCCGGCGGGAGGGCTTTGATGTCCAGATACGCAACTGCGGCACAGATGGATTTACTGTGCAAAGGCTGCTTCAGCGGGTAAAAACAGACAGCTCTATTACCGGCTGCCTTATAACTGTTTTAATTGGAATCAACGATATTGGAATGATGATGAATACCGGCCGCACACCAGATCAGCAGGAAGAAATGATGGATTCTTTTCAGAAACATTATCTTGAACTTTTAACAATATTAACAAAATCTGATTCCAGGATTATTCTGATAGAGCCTTTTGTATTCTCCTGTCCTGCTTTTTACGAAAACTGGAAGCCCCTTCTTCGCAAAATGTGCCTGATCATCCAGGAGCTTGCCGCACAGTTTCATCTGCCGCTTCTTTCACTGCAGAGTGAACTGGATGAGGAGGTTCGCCGTTACGGATACTCTGCCATCACCACAGATGGAATCCATCTTACCGGACAGGGCCAGCAGTTCCTTGCTGACCGTCTTTACAGTTGCATTGCAGAGCACAATTATGTATAATTACCATCATAAATAAAACAAAGAAGGTTTTTTAAATGGATAAAATAATTAAAGAAATCGAAGATATGTCGCTGAATGCATGGCCCTCTCATAAAATGGAGCTTTATGACGGATGGAT
>CAVJRB010000114.1:0-2909 GCA_963651655.1 bacterium
GTCTTTTTTGTTCTGGCAGGATGCATGCTGTTTTTGTCCGGAATCTGGATTTATTTCCAGAAAACTCTGGATCAGGTAGACTTAGGAGAAGGCGAAGGAGCAGCAGGCTATGAAAAACATTATCTGATGATTTCCGGAGAGGAAAATACCCTGATGTGGGATTCCATCTATGAGAGTGCCAGTGAGGCAGCGAAGGATGCAGATGCATATGTAGAACTGATCGCCCCGGAACGGGAATCCACTTACACTAAGGCGGATTATCTGCGCATCGGAATTGCATCCAAGGTGGACGGGATTATTCTGGAGGCGGACGGAAGCACGGAAGAACAGGAACTGATCCAGGAGGCAATGGACCAGAATATTCCTGTAGTAACTGTGCTCACAGATGACTCTTCAAGTGCAAGGATCAGCTTTGTAGGTTTGAACAGCTACCAGCTTGGAAATGCCTACACTGAGCAGATCCTGGGACTTCTGAAAGAGCATGAGACCACACAGGTGCTTCTTTTGTCCAATTCCCAGTCCAAAACCCAGGAGACCAATCTGGTCTATTATCAGATCAAAAAAGAACTGGAAGAAAAAAAGCAGGGCTATCAGTCTGTGAATATTTCTGAGTACAGCATTGACAACAGCTCTGATTTTGATACAGAAGAATTTGTAAGGGACATTTTTGTAAATGGAAATACGCTTCCGGACGTGCTGGTCTGCATGGATGAGGTTGTGACAGAATGTGTTTACCAGGCGCTTATCGATTATAACCAGGTAGGCAACGTGGATGTTGTTGGCTTCTACTATTCGGATGTAATTCTGGATGCCATCAGTAAAGGCATCATTTCTTCTGCAATCGCTCTTGATATGGAGGAAATCGGAAGATACAGCATCAATGCCCTTGAGGAATATTCCTCCCTTGGACACACCAGTAGCTATTACAGCGTAGGTCAGAATGTGATCACCCGGAAAAATGTGGGAACCTACAGAACGGGGGCGAATCAATGAGAGAACAAAAAGAAAGCCTTTCGATGCAGAATTCCATCCAGACCAGGTTAAGTGCTGCCATGGTCCTGGTCATGATCTTTGTGGTATGTATTAATTTTTTTATTTTTGAGCAGATCCACATGGGCGTGGACCGCATTGACGCTGTTTTTTCCAGCAACACGGCGATTAACGACCTGTCTGAGACCTTGAATAAGCTGGAAGGAACCGTTTACGAATATCTGAATACAAAGGGAACCAAAGCCCTGGAAAATTACTATCGCTATGAGCAGGATTACAGACAGCTTCTGGACGGGCTCAATGACCGCAATGTGGACAATGAAGTGAAAATGTTGGAGAAAAATATCCGCAAAATGTCCGAGAGCTATCTGGATCAGACAAACGAGACAGTTCAGGCCAAACGAGGAAGAAATATTGAGAAATATAAATCTTCCTATGAAAAAGAGCTTCAGCTGTATGAATATATTAATTCCTACATTTACAAGCTGAATAATCTGCGCTTTCGAACCAACTCTGCGAATTACCAGATTCTTCTGTCCTCTATGGATGTTCTGTATCGTCTGGCACTGGTAGTTATTTTTATTGTGGCAGCAGTGGGCGTGGCCATTATTTTACTGGTTGTGCGTTCTATGATCCGGCCGCTGACCCAGCTTTCCAATACAGCTCACGAGGTTGCAATGGGAAATCTGGATGTGCCGGTTCTGCCGGTGGTGTGCGAGGATGAGGTGGGCGTTGTAACAAGAGGCTTTAACCAGATGCTGGACAGCATCCGCATTCATATTGCCCAGCAGAGGGAGAGCATGGAGAAGCAGGCCCAGATGAAGGAGCGGGAGCTTCTGATGGAAACCCATCTGAAGGAGGCACAGCTGAAATATCTTCAGGCACAGATCAACCCTCATTTTCTTTTCAACTGCCTGAATGCAGGAGCACAGCTTGCCATGCTGGAGGATGCAGAGCGGACTGGCATTTTTCTGGAAAAAATGGCGGACTTTTTCCGGTACAATGTGCGGAAAATGGAAGACGATGCCATGCTTTTTGAGGAAGTGGAAGCAGTTGACAACTATATTTATATTTTAAATGTAAGGTTCGCAGGGGACATTCATTACGAAAAGGATGTGGACGAGGGAATCGGGGATTTCCGTATTCCAAGCATGATCCTGCAGCCGCTGGTGGAAAATGCAGTTCAGCATGGCATTCATGACTGTATGGAAACTGGCAAAATCAAAATGTCCATCCATAAGGCCGGAGAAGATCTGGAAATCACAGTCAGCGACAATGGCGCCGGAATGACACCGGAAATGATCCAGTCTGTAATGGCGGGAAGGGCCCGGAACAATGGGGAGGACCGTTATTCCACAGGAATTGCGGTAGGAAATGTAATCGACAGGCTGGAGCTGTATTATAAGCAAAAAGGACTTCTTACCATAGAAAGTGACGGCCTTGGAAAGGGAACCAGCGTGCACATTACGCTGCCTGTTGAAAATGAAGGGGAAGAGTAAGCAAAAACGAAGAGGAGCATTAAGATATGTACCGTATTCTGATAGCAGATGACGAAGGACTGATGCTGGAGGCCTTTAAGGGCGTGATTCTGGCGGAGTTTGGTGAAAAATGTATTGTGGAGACAGCCAAAACGGGAAGAGTGGTGATCGAGAAAGCGGAAACCTTCCATCCGGATATTGTGTTTATGGATATTCATATGCCGGGAATCAATGGAATCCAGGCAATGCGGGAAATCCGCAAGTTTAATAATTCAGCTTTGTTCTATGTGGTTTCTGCCTATGATAAATTTGATTATGCCAAGGAAGCCATCGATCTTGGAGTAGAAAAATATCTGACCAAGCCTATTTCCAAGGGAAAGATCATTTCCGTTGTGGAAGAAGCCACAGCAAAGGTGGATAAAGTGCGGGATCAGAGAAGCA
>CAVJRB010000115.1:0-5489 GCA_963651655.1 bacterium
GAAGGGAAGCTGTCAGATCATGGGAAGACGATATCATTTATCAAAAGCTGTTTCAGAAGACCAGGCAAATGAAATCTTAAAAGAACTTACGGAGCGGGGCGATGTGAAAACTGCCTCAATTTCAGATGATGGACGTTATCTGCATGTAGACACCATTGATGGTGAATTTTCTGTAGTAATGTATTCTGCAGTAAATATCTGCAGCCGTATTGCAAACTGTGAGCTGTCCTTCGAGGGATTTGACTATACAGCTTAAGAATATTTACAGAATGGAGAACAACGATTATGCAGCAGTATACTTTAAAAATAGACGGAATGATGTGCGGAATGTGCGAATCTCACGTAAATGAAAGCATTCGAAATGCTTTTTCCGTAAAAAAGGTTACTTCCTCACAGGCAAAGGGAGAAACCATTATCCTTACAGAGGAGGATCTTGATGAACAGAAGCTGAAAGAAACTATCGACAAGACCGGTTATCAGCTGCTTTCCATTTCCAAATCTCCTTACGAGAAAAAGAAGGGTCTTTTTTCCTTCCTGAAAAAATAAGCCTTCTTTTCCATAATAATCAATAACCCCATAAAAAGACCCTGCTTATGCTCTTATAAAGAGAAAAGCAGGGTCTTCCCATTCTCAATTCTATCATCCATCTGTAAGCTTCAGCCCAGAATCTCAGGCAGTACAGACAGCCCATATTCTGCAAGGCTGTGGTCTTCCTCTCCTGTGCCGCCGCTGATGCCAAGGCCTCCGATGATGGTGTCTCCGGATTTCAGCGGTACACCGCCGCCAAAGATCACGATCTTGCCGCCATCCATCTTATCTACGCCGTAGAAGGTTCCTCCTGGCTGGGCAAGGGCGGAAAGCTCCATGGTGGACATCTTCACTGCCACGGAGGTATAGGCTTTCTTAAGTGCTACATCAAAGCTTACCAGAAATGCTCCGTCCATTACATGAACTGCAATGGGATTTCCGTCTGGTCCGCAGACTGCGATCACTGCACGTTTGCCCCGGCGAAGTGCTTCCTGCTCGATCTTCTCGATCAGCTTCTTGGCTCCGTCCAGTGTAATTCTGCCGGAAACGCCAAGGCGTCTTAAAACTGCCTGGATCACTGCTTCATCTACAGAATCAGAAGAAACGCCGCCGGACGGCTGTGCCTTCTCTTTCGAAGGCAGGGGCGTACCTGGCGCTGTCTGAACAGCTGCTGTATGCAAAGAACTTTGACTCATTTCTTTATTTCCTCCGGTCACATTCTGTACTTCTTCCGCATTTCCTGACGCCTCATGATCAGCTGCGCCAGATAATCCTTTCCCAGACATACCGGCATCGGCATATCTTGCCAGCACATACAGATAGTCAGCCAGACGGTTCATATATTTCTTACTGCCGGAATCCGTACCGAACTTTACGCTTACTGCTGCAAGCGCGCGCTCAGCCCTTCTTGCAACAGATCGGGTCACATCGATCTGGGCAGACAAAGGACAGGCTCCCGGAAGAACAGAATCCTTCGGACAGTGAAACAGACCTTCCAGACGATCAATCTCTTCTTCCAAAAGCTCCGTCTTATCATCGTTGATCTTATATTCTCTGTTATAGGGATCTGCCACTCCTGCCGTTACTTTGACAAGATTTTCCTGAATCTTCTCCAGGAAACGAATGGTATCCCCGTCGCTTATCATGGTTTTCACCACACCGATATGGCTGGTCAGCTCATCTATGGTTCCCTCCAGCTGGATTCGGTCATCCGATTTGGAAACATTTTTGGTATGGACAAGATTGGTGGTTCCCTTGTCTCCGCTTTTCGTATAAATACTCATATGGCACTCTCCCGGTCCTTTTGTTACCAGTACACTGAAAATAAGACAACCTAAGCTGTTGCCTGATGTTCACTATACTGGTAGGCTTCTCACTATAATTGAGAAACTGGCTTAAGACAGACGCGTTAATTATCTGCCTTAAGCCCATTGCATTCATCAAAATACCGCCTGTGGCGATACCGCTTTTAGAATGACCACAGTTTCTTGTAAATCTTCACGATATCTTCCTTGGTAGGAACTCTCGGGTTCGCAGGTGTGCAGGCATCTGCAAGTGCTGCGTCTGCCATCCTGTCGATAGCTCCAAAATATTCATCAGGAGAAACAGTTCCAAGTTCCTGAATGGTTAGCGGAATATTCATTTCCTTCTGCATGAACTGGATCCAGTTTACAAGAGATCTGACGGACATTACTTTGTTGTAATTGCTAAGACCCAGAATATGGGCAATATTTGCATATCTCTTCACTGCCGGAAGATATTCCTTCTGGCTCTTGCTGTGTTTATTGATATTTGCATTAAACTCAACAATGTGAGGAAGCAGCATGGCATTGGCACGGCCGTGGGGAATGTGGAATACAGCTCCAAGCTGATGTGCCATACTGTGTGTGATTCCAAGTCCTGCTGTATTGAAAGAAAGTCCTGCAAGACAGGAAGCTACATGCATTTTCTGACGGGCATGCATATCACTGCCGTCAAGGTAAGCTCTTAACAGAAAAACTCCGCAGATTTCAATTGACTTTTCTGCAAGAGCAGATGAAAATTCATTGTGATTGATACTTACATAAGACTCAATGGCATGAGTCAGTACGTCCATACCTGTATCTGCTGTAATGGAAGGCGGAACACTCTTCACAAGCTCTGCATCCAGAATTGCCTCATCAGCAGTCAGACTGTCTGAGATCAGCGGATATTTCACATGATTTTCTGTATCGTTTACAACTGCAAAAGAGGTAACCTCAGATCCTGTACCGCTTGTGGTAGGAATTGCGATAAGACCTACCTTGCCGTAATTGTTGATCTTCAGGGCAAACTCACGGATTGCCTTGGAAGAGTCAATTGCAGAGCCGCCTCCAACAGCTACTACAGCTTCCGGCTGATACTCCAGGAACTTCTTTACACCTTCTGCGATCTTTCCTACCGGTGCATCCGGTACAACATCACTGAATACTTCAAACTCCTTGCCACCGCGTTTCAGAGGCTCTGTGATCAGATTGATCATTTCCCCTTTTGCGATGAATGGATCTGTGATCACCAGAACTTTTTTGTATGGCAGTTCTGCCAGTCTATCCAGGGAATTGTCACCAAAATGGATGACTGTTTTCATTTCAAAAGTTTTCATAATTCAATGCTCCTTTATCGGACAGCTTACGGATATCTGCACTCCACGCCCACCTCTTCAAACAGCTGCAGCCATTTGTCGGAAGGCTTCTTATCTGTCACGATGATATCAATGTCCCGCAATTTTCCTGCTACGGAAAACGCGGTCTGGTCAAATTTTGTATTGTCCACAACCAGGATTTTCTTACGTCCGGAATCCAGCATAGCTTTCTTCGCAGTTCCAAAAGCCTCCTGAGATTCCATTACTCCAAGCTTCTCATCAAGAGCCTTGCAGGAGAAAATAACGGTATCAGCAAAATAAGAGCGAATGACTTCTTCTGTGCGGGAACCAAGGAAGGCCAGATAGCCTTCCTTCATCATCCCGCCTGTGGAAATAATATTCCAGCCTGACACATCAGCCAGTTCCAGAAGGATCTCCATGGAATTGGTGATCACAGTCAGGCGCTCTTTTTCTTTTAGTGCTTTCGCCACGAACACCGCAGTGGTGCTGGCATCCAGAAGCAGATGTTCCCCGTCATGCACAAGAGAGGCTACAATTTCCGCCATCTTCTGTTTTCCCACTACATTCTGGTTCTTGCGCACATTAAAGGGCAGGTCAATGCTCACATCTTCATTGATCACAGCACCGCCGTAGCTTTTGATTGCAAGACCTTCTTTTTCCAGCTTATCCAGATCACGCCGGATGGTCTCCTCAGAAACCCCGTACATCTGGCTGAGCTCGCTTACAACTACACGTTTTTCATCCTGTAGTTTTTCCAGAATCAGATTTCGTCTCTCTAATGCAAGCATAAGGTCTCCTCCGCGCTTATTTTTTTAGACCAGAAGCTTACAGAAGGCTGTCGATCATTCTCCTATCCGGATGTGCGATAACAGATGAATCCAGATACATGCCTTTTGCCGCAACCAGCTCTTTGGCTCTGTCAATAGACGCAGATACTGCAGAAACCTCACCAGTGATCATCATGTAAGATTTTCCGCACATACCTTTCGCAATACGAAGCTCGATCAGATCAACGATTGCAGTCTTTGCAGCCTGATCTGCAGCTTCAATAATGGAAGCTGCATCATATGTTTCAAGAATTCCCAGGGCACTGATCTCCTCAACCTGAGTCGTTCCATAAATTGCCGGGAAAAGGGACTCGTGTGGATTGCCCAGTACAAAACTGTCAATGCACTTGTCCTCGTATGTTGTTACAGCTGTATCAACGGCAGCCTTTACCGCACTGAGATCACCGGTAATAATTGCAATATATTTACCCGGACACACGGTCTGCGCCTCAACGATTTCTACATCAGATGTCTTAACCATTGCATCTGCTGCAGTAACGCCGGTAGCTGTAGTTTTGAATTCAATCATTCCGATTGCTTTACTCATTTTCTGCACGTCCTTTCTAATTCTTTGCAACTACGATCCAGCGATCTGTCACTTCGGTAACTTTACCGGAGATGGTTGCATGGATGCCAACACTTAAGCCCTGAGCAGGTTCCGCGATCATCTGACCTCTTGTCACCTGATCTCCAACCTTGACAATTGCCTTTGCAGGTGCTCCGATATGCTGGCTCAGAAGAATTTTTACCTTCGGAATCTCAACCAGTGTCTCGTCCATTGGTGCGTCCTTGTCATATTTGGTAAGACCAAGACGTGCCATCAGGCGCTCTTCCGGAACCTTGCGGTATTCTCTGGATTCCTTAACCGGTACTGGCTGTACTCCCTGAGGAGGACGAATACCTGCCTGACGAAGTCCGCCCTTCATGTCTGCAAGAAGTGTTCTTGGAGCAAGACTCTGCGGACATGCATACATTTCACAAACACCGCAGGAGCTGCAGAAGCTTGCATTGATGTATGGATTCATGTCTCTGAAATCATGATTGGATGCTGCACGCATGAAACGTGCCGGATCAATCGGATGTCCTAAGTTGTTACGTGGGCAAAGATCTGTACAGGTATTGCACTGGCAGCAAATAGATGCTGCGCGTTTCAAATCTATGGAAGAAGTCCGCATCTTCTTCTGTACGATTAAATGGTCTTTTGGCAGAACCAGAATCGCATTTGTTGTCTTCGTTACAGGGTCAGAACCTTTTCCGATTCTTCCCATCATCGGTCCACCAATAAAGTAAACCGGATCCTTTACAGTAGTTCCGCCAGCCTGGGCTACTACATCATCCATGGTACATCCAAGAGGTACTCTTACGGTTACCGGATGATTTACCTCAGCTACAACAGATACATATTTGGATGTTACTGGCTCTTTCTTCTCTACTGCCTGATAAATGTTGTACAGTGTCTCTACGTTGAATACTGCTACTCCCTGCTCAATAGGAAGTCCGCCAGGTCTTACAAC
>CAVJRB010000116.1:0-3424 GCA_963651655.1 bacterium
ATATAAATCTCCGTCTTATTTATCTAAAATTTTGGAAAAGAGGATCAGACAATGAGCGATATGACAATTCTTGAGCAGTGGCGTTCCATTGCTTATAATCAGAATGCAGATAAGAATAAGCTTCAGCGCTTCTGGGCAAATTATTTTAACATTGAGAAGAATATTTATGAGCAGCTTCTTGAGAACCCGGATGAGGTTGTTTCCGGAACTGTAAAAGAGCTTGCTGAGAAATACGGTCAGGACGTTATGACTATGGTTGGTTTCCTTGACGGGATCAATGACAGCCTGAAGGTTCCGAACCCGATCGAGACCATGGATGAGGATACCAAGGTAAACCTTGCATTTGATAAAGAGGCTCTCTACAAGAACATGGTAGATGCTAAGGCTGACTGGCTCTACAATCTTCCACAGTGGGACAAGATCTTCACACCTGAGAAGCGTAAAGAGCTTTATCTTGAGCAGAAGAAATCCGGTACTGTTGTGAAGGCACACAAGATCGGACGTAACGATCCGTGTCCATGCGGAAGCGGAAAGAAATATAAATTCTGCTGCGGTAGAAATAAATAATTAGAGTGCATAACAGACCGGAAGCTGGATCAGCTTTGGGTCTTATGGAACGGATTGCAAGGGCGGCACAGCTGTTCTGCAATCCGTTTTGTGTATCTAACAGGAAAGTGAGAATAGAATTTGAGTTTACTATGTTTTTGTGCAGGCATTGTCTGTCTGGCCTATTATCTGCTGATTGTGGTTTATGCGGGGATTACCGCTGATTTCGCCTGGATCTGGTTGGTACTGGCGGCGATTTTGGAAGGCGGCGCAGTTTTGATCCGCTATGGAAAAAATCATCCCGGATTTTTCCCAGGATGGGTGAAATATGCAGTATCAGCAGTGGTGCTGCTGGGAATCGTGTGCTTTGCAGCACTTTGCAGCCTTGTGATTTCCGGTATGAAAACATCAGCCCGGAAAAATCTGGATTATGTGGTAGTGCTTGGCGCCCATGTAAAAGGGGATGTACCGTCCAAGGCACTGGAGCTTCGCCTGAAGGCAGCACTGAAATATGTCAGAGAGAATGAGAACACGATCTTGGTTCTTTCCGGCGGACAGGGCTTCGGGGAAGATATCACAGAAGCGAAATGCATGGAGAATTACCTCACAGCCCACGGGATTTCAAAGGAGCGGCTGGTGCTGGAGGAGAAATCCACTAACACAAAGGAGAATCTGAAATTTTCTGATGCGCTTACAGGCTGCAGCCAGAAAAATACGGGAATCCTGTCCAATAATTTTCATGTGTACCGCGCGGTGAAAATAGCAGAAAAAGCAGGATATGAACATCCTTATGGAATAGCAGCCCCATCAGATCCGATCATGCAGGTTCATTATGTGGTGCGGGAAGCAGCGGCTCTTATAAAGGCGAAAATTTATGGGAATATTTAAATGAGATCATTGCAAATTTTTCTCATCTTTGTTTTTGTAGTTATTGACAAACCCAGAACCCAAGGCTATAATGGGGCATAGTGATAAGAAAACACGTTGACGAGAAGAGTAAACTGTGGAATGTTTCAGAGAGAGGCAGGCAGCTGGAAATGCCTTATCAGGAAGCAGTTGAAAACTACCTCTGAGTGGCCCTAATCCGGTCCGGTGATTCCGTTACCATCAAATAAGTGGCCTGGTTTACAGATACGTATGCTATGGCAAGCAGGGTGGAACCGCGAGAATACTCGTCCCTTACAGTGTGAGAGCATTGTAAGGGGCTTTTTTATTTCGTCCCTGTAAAGGCAAACGTTACCATACGTTTTTTGTATCAGACAGTTTCCTGCCAGATACAGTTTCAGAAAAAGAAAAGGAGACACGAATCATGATTATCACATTAAAAGACGGTTCTAAGAAAGAATACGCAGAAGCGAAATCCGTTATCGACATTGCATCCGACATCAGCGAAGGCCTTGCAAGAGTAGCCTGTGCAGGTGAAGTTGACGGAGAGGTCGTTGACCTGAGACATGTAGTTGACAAAGACTGCGAGTTAAGCATTCTTACATTTGAGGATGAAGGCGGCAAGGGAGCTTTCCGTCACACCACATCCCACATTATGGCACAGGCTATCAAGAGACTGTACCCGGATGTAAAGCTTGCAATCGGACCATCTATTGCAGACGGATTTTATTATGATATTGACAGCGAGAATCCGATCACCACAGAGGATCTTGCCAAGATCGAAGCAGAGATGAAGAAGGTAGTGAAGGAAGCACTTCCGATCACCCGCTTCACCAAATCCAGAGAAGAAGCAATCGCATTTTTCAAAGAGAAAAATGAGCCATACAAGGTAGAGCTTATCGAAGACCTTCCGGAGGATGCTGAGATCAGTTTTTATCAGCAGGGTGAGTTCGTTGACCTTTGTGCAGGACCTCACCTGATGACAACCAAACCAGTAAAAGCATTCAAGCTTACCAGCATTGCAGGTGCTTACTGGAGAGGAAGCGAGAAAAACAAAATGCTCACCAGAATCTACGGAACTTCCTTCACCAAGAAAGCAGATCTGGAAGAGTACATCAACCGTATGGAAGAGGCTAAGAAGCGTGACCACAGAAAGCTTGGCAAAGAGCTTGGCCTGTTCATGATGAGCGACGAGGGTCCTGGATTCCCGTTCTTCCTTCCTAAGGGAATGGTTCTTAAGAACACACTTCTTGACTACTGGAGAGAAATTCACCAGAAAGCAGGATATGTTGAGATTTCCACCCCAATTATGCTGAACCGTCACCTTTGGGAGACATCCGGCCATTGGGATCACTATAAAGAAAACATGTATACAACTGTAATCGATGACCAGGATTTCGCAATCAAGCCAATGAACTGCCCTGGCGGTATCCTTGTATATCAGTCTGAGCCACGTTCCTACCGTGACCTGCCGCTCCGTATGGGTGAGCTTGGTCTGGTACACCGTCATGAGAAATCCGGACAGCTTCACGGACTTATGCGTGTACGCTGCTTCACACAGGATGATGCCCACATCTTCATGATGCCGGAGCAGATCCGTGAGGAGATCAAAGGCGTTGCCAAACTCATTGATGAAGTATATCAGCTGTTTGGATTCAAATATCACGTAGAGCTTTCCACACGTCCTGAGGATTCCATGGGAAGCGATGAGGACTGGGAGATGGCTACAGACGCTCTTCGCGGAGCTCTTGACGACCTTGGCCTTGACTATGTGGTAAATGAAGGAGACGGAGCATTCTACGGACCGAAGATCGACTTCCATCTTGAGGATTCCATCGGAAGAACTTGGCAGTGCGGTACGATCCAGCTTGACTTCCAGCTTCCGCTTCGCTTTAACTGCGAGTACATCGGAGCTGACGGAGAGAAACATCGTCCGATCATGATCCACCGTGTAGCATTCGGTTCTATCGAGCGTTTCATCGGTATCCTGATC
>CAVJRB010000117.1:0-642 GCA_963651655.1 bacterium
AAATTATTGGAAAGACATAACCGGACGTTTTCTCTGACTCCAGCTGGTGAACATTTCTACAAAAAGAGCCTCGTTATAACAGCAGATATAAGACAAATGATAAGAGAAACCAAACGCATTGCTGATAAAAATAATGCCGTACTTAGAATTGGGTATTATAAGGGATACCATGGAAATGAATTATCCGAGGCGGTAACCATTTTTTCTGAAAAGTATCCGGCTGTAGATGTGCAGATTATGGTGGGAAGTCATGAAGAACTTTATCATGCTATGGAAAATGGTTCCATTGATCTGGCACTCAGTGATCAGAGACGTGCGTTCTCTGATGCTTACAATAATAAAATTCTCACAGAAAGTAAGATATACATAGAAATGTCTGTGAAGAATCCTCTGAGCAAATTATCAAGTCTGGAGGCCTCAGATTTAAAAAACACTCCCTGCATTTTGATCATAAACCCTGCTGGTCAAAAAGAAGAACAGGAATATTATGAATCCATTATTGGATTACATGGTGAATTTATTTTTGCAGATACGATGCAGGAAGCCCGGCTGAAACTGATTACCGGTCAGGGATATATGCCTGTCGATGTAATCGGCGAACAGGTCTGGTTTGACACTGCCGTATGCAGAATACCTCTCTGC
>CAVJRB010000117.1:652-3623 GCA_963651655.1 bacterium
GAAAAAGGATAATTCAGGATATTACATTGAAGACTTTGCAGAAACTCTTCATTCATGTTTCTAAATTTTCCTTTTATCTCATTCAGCTTCATGCTCTGCACTTTCGCAAACTCGAATTGACATTTATTACGATTTTCTGTATATATTCCCTCACCGTTTACACATGTCATAAAAGGTCCCGGAAGCCACATATTATGGCATTCCGGGACCTTTTCGATTTTTATAAATTGTTTATTTTGCAATTGCATACGGAACCAGTGTCACATTTCCTGTAAGACCATAATCCTGTGGCGCAGGATCTCCGAAGATTGGTTTGTAGTCTCCGATTGCATTCACTGCATTGTTCAAAGTAGTTGCCAGTTTGATCGTAATGGTATTCTCGCCAGTCTGCAGGGCATTTCCAAGATCATACTCTTTTACCAGCTGATCCAGTCTGGTGATTTCCTGATCGTTAACTGTAATTCCAACAATGTTGTCAATGGTAGAATCAATTTTCAAAACAGATCCTACATTTTCGTTCCAGCCATCCTCAAGAGTAAAGTTCAAAGTATAAGTTCCAATTCCGGACACATCTTCCAGACCTTCAATCTCACGCCAGCTCTTTAATGTAGTCTCGATCGGATCCAGTTCTGTTTTCTCTGTATTGTTTCCGGAGGTGTCACCTTCCTCAGCCTGTCCCTGAGTCCAGCTCTCTACCTGTAAGGTCCAAATCTCATCTTTAAGTTCTTTCTCTTCTGGGAGTGCAGTTTCTTCTGCCTCTTCTGCCTCGCTGCTTTCGGCAGTTTCATCCACTTCTCCAAATGTACCAGGCTCAGCTACAGCAATCACTTTTGCTTCATCCTTGTGAAGATCCAGCTGTACTGTTACCCCCTGATCCGTCTTCTCATATTCTGAAATTGGTATGATCTCACCGCTCCAGCAGTCAAGACTGTATGGTACGCCGTCTCCATCTAATGTCACATTGACAGACACTGCATCTTCAGCTGTGTTATTAAAGAAATAATACTCTGCATTTTCATCGGTTCTGTGTGCATTGTATACCGGCACAGAAGCATCGTATGCTGCAGCGGCTGTAATACCATCTTCTGTAAGCTGTGAAAGAACTGCGTCACTGTCTGCAAGCTGTTTTACATTGTCGAGCGCCAGAAGTTCTGTAAAAGTATCTGCCAGAGTCTGATTCTGCGTTTCTGTATCATTCAGGGTAGCAACCGAAGTCGGAACCTCTCCAACAACATAGACCGGAAGTCCAGCTTTCGCATATTCCAGAATCCTGGATGCTGTTTCTACAGACATTTCTGTCTGATCACCAATGATCAGGGCTTTGTAAAAAATACTGTCTGTTGCCAGCTTTCCATCTTTTACTTCTGCATTTGTTTCTTCCAGTAAAGCAGAACCCAAGATATCATAAGTATATCCTGCCTGAGACAGATAATCTGCATCATAATACGGGCCGCTAATTACATCTTTACTGTCTCCATATACAGCCAGATCCACATTGGCATTTCCTTCCTGAAGAACGGTCTGTACACGGTTCACATACTCTGTATAAATATTCATGTAATCCCAAGACGGTACATGTGCATTCCAATGATCTGCAAAAAGATCGTTAAATGGATCAAATCCCGGCCACGGAATCACAGTATCCGGATCCTGAGAATCTGAGCCCTGATAATCCTCGTATGGGAAGCCATGAAGGATCACACGGTTTACTCCTGCCGAGGAAATCTTGTTGAAAATCTTCAAAAGGTCTTCCCAGTTCTGTGCAAAACCGCTTCCCATAACCGCACCATACTCAGCAGATACATATTTTTTATCCGTCATATGGGCAGCTGCTGCAACAGCTTTAAATGCATTATAGTTATCTTCGCCATATTCCAGGCTTTCACCCTCTGGAACATCTGTATAAATATAGGATCTGGAAGTATCTACACTTTCTCCATAAGACTGGGTCTTTAGCTGGAAACCAACTTTTTCACACCACTCTCTTAATGGTTTAATATGATTTTCCACATACATGTCACTGGTAGTCTGCTCAAAATCTTTAATAAACAGCGCATCCTGATCTGTGTCATTTGTAGTAAAATTGTAATTTTTCTGCATTTCTCCACCGCCCTGAGCATCGTTATCCACGCTGCCAAACAGAAGCGGAAGATATTTATTCATAGAATATCCGCGCAGTTCCTGGAATTCTTCCTGCATCTTCGGAGACCAGAGAAGGGTATGGATCAGTTCCAGAGAATCCTCGAAAATTTCCGGGTTGTTTTCTTTAATATAAGAACTGATCTGCTCGTCAGACAGGAACTGAGAATCCCAATACTGAGTCAGAGCATCCACGCCAATAGAGCTCAGATGGTCGATACAGTAGGACTGTGGATCAGAAGCAATCATTCCCGTTGAGTTTGCATTTCCAACCTGACCGGTACCTCTCTGCCAGAATCCAAATAACAGGTATTCTCCATCATCCGGTGCTGTCCATGTAACGGTCGCATCCTCCGTATCCGCATCCACAACAGAATCTGTAATATCTTCCAGAGAATCCAGATCCAGCTGGCAATTGTTTGTCGTCACTTCAGAGGTTCCAAAAAAGCTCTGTTTCTCCTCTGTCACCTCTTCTGAACTGATTACTTTCGCCACAGTAACTGCCATCAGCTGTTCTTTTGTAACAGATTCTTCTTCCGACGGATCTGGTTTTGGAACTGTACCTTCATAGGTTTCTCCAGCCTTTAAAGATACCACACCAAAGTTCAGCTCTTTTTCAGCCGCATCGTCATCTGGCGTGATCAGCGGAGACATAGACGGCCACATTGGTCCGGTTGTAAGATTAATCTTTACGCCCTGTTTTTCTCCCTCATCCAGTGCCCATTTCAAAACATTTTTCCAGGAATCTGTATCCCATCCATATTTTTCGCTGACTGTAAATCTTCCGTCTACGGAAAGCGGGAAATAGACAAGTTCTACGTTTTTGATACCT
>CAVJRB010000118.1:0-2924 GCA_963651655.1 bacterium
AAAAACAACAGTGCTATAAGACGATTATTGTTATTGTTTTTCATCATAACTGCGCCTCTTTCGCAACCAGATAACAATTAAGCATGCAGTAAGGACAAGCTCCGCTAATATCAACACCATAAGCCAAATTTCAGGTAACATCGGATCTGCTGTTCTTACAGCTTCCGCAGATTGTGTATATCTGTCCTCGTCCTTTGTCTGACCTATGTTTGCATCTTTCTCCTGCGTTTTTGTGATATCTGCTTTTACAGAACTCTCATATCCGCCATTGGCATCATTTTCTTTTCCAGAATCCTCGTCTCCTGCATTCCCAGAAATGCTTTGAGCTGCTTCCGTATGAATCACAATGGTATGAAGCGTGTCCTCTGTGTCGTTGCCCAAGGAGGTATCTTCCTCATCTTTTCCGCGTTCGTAAGACCAGCGCCAATAAAGGATGTATCTCGCTTTTTGATTGGGGAGAAGCTGGCTGGTTTCGGTGATATGGCTTAGATTGCTTATGCTTTGCCAGCCGCTTCTGCACGGAGTAAGCCAGCCATTGTCATCTGCCATTCTGATTTCAAGGGGACTTTCCATACCTTCCAGTTCCCATCCTACTTTCAGGGAAACCTTGTAATCTACCTTCATATTTCCTGTGTTTTGCAAAAAGAAAATATAGGTGCCGCTGGTTCCAGGGGCGATTACTTTGTCAGAATTGCTGCTTTGCACAGTGGACTCGCCAGCCATGTTTTGATCTGCTGTTTTAAAAATTTCAACGGCTGTATCATTGGTCCATATCTGCTGACTGTCCACAGTCTGAACCTCCATTTCTGGCAAAGTAATCTTCTTATCCCCATTGCCTTTTTCGTCACTTGCGTACTGGCTACTCTCGTCCCTCTCTAAGCTTTCGCTTTGCACTGACCATAACAGTTCTCTTTGGCTTTCCAGACCAGCGTCCTGATTTATAATCCTTACGTTTTTTCCTTCCGTCAGACAGATTACCTCTGGCTGCTGGCTACCGCCAATAGGACTTTCACTGCGCCATAGAATCAGAAGCAGTATACTTAGCAACGCTATAAGCTGTCCAGGGAATGTCCAAAGATCGGCGTTCTTCCTTTTTCTGCTCTTTTCCTTGTTTTCGTTTTTCCACCATTTTGAATTCTTCCCACAGTTTTCGCTTCTCTGCCCGGCTTTTTCTTTTCTATCAACTGCCATCTGCCAGCACAGCTTTTTAGTCGATCTGAGTTACTGTGGTTTTTAGGCTCAGTTCCACTGTTGCGGCTTTATTCTCTGCTGCCTGATCCCCAAGGTATGTATCTTTTTCGTCGCTGTTGCCGCTATATGCCCACTCCCAGGAAACATCCACATAATCTGGTGCTAAATCTGTATTGGCAACATAATTCTTGGAATAGGCTCTAATTGCATTTTCAACGGCAGTCTTAAGCCCTTCAATATTAGCACTTCCGTTTGCAATCTTAGCCCCGGTTGAATCCTTCATACCAGTAATCCCGTACTTTTTGTCCCCAACTTTAAAAATAATTGGGAAATACTCTGATGATCCGCTCTCATCCACATACGCCCATCCCTTCAAATTCAGCGTCGGCTCATAAGACACTTTCACCGCCACCTCCGGCTTTCCAGTAATCGTCGCATTCACCAGTTCCCCTTTCGTTCCCGGTGCAACCACATGATCATCTGTTCCACCGCTACTCACGACTGACTTTACAATGGTTCCAACACCCTCATCATCTGTGGCATACTCACTTGCAAACATCGTCCCATTCGCCTTCACCTCTACCCCAAACTTCGCCGCTCTCGCGCTGTCTGTCCCGTTCCCGCTTGTAATATACTTTGCAAATGATCCTGAAATCACGCCCATTGTCAGCAACACTGCCGCACCAGTTCCCATCGCCATACGCATTGCTCTGTTTTTCATCATAATTTTATTCTCCTTTCAATCCTGCGTTTTCCCTTGTCTGAAAGTGTGCCTCAAAATCATCTTCGCAATCTGCACACTCCCGGGAAGATTTTTCTTTCTCTGCCCGCAGGACATCCAGTTCTGCCAGCAATGCTTCTGTATCTTTTTTCTTCTCTCTTTCCTCTATCCGGCGGCAGATCAGATCATACACTGCCATCAGAAGCAAAGGACAAACCACACAGATCACCATTCCCTGTGTGCTCTGCATAAACATTGCCGTATTTCCAAGCCCGGGAAGGCGCAGGCAGTAAACACCTGCCAGATTTTCCCTTCTTATCGGCTTTTCATCTTCCGTATTGTTGGCGTCCCCCTTTGTTTTCCAGGCAAGACCGCCATCCTCTTCCGTGATAATTTCTGTCACTCTGTGCGTAACGGTAGTTGTCCCATTTCCCTGTGGGTCATAGAAGCAGATCACATTCCCAACCTTGATTTTTCCATCATCTGTCTTGCGGCAGATGATCAGATCTCCGGAAACCAACTGTGGGTTCATGCTATCCGTCAGAATCACCATGGGAAATATTCCGCCAATATCCGGCACCTCATTTTTGTTGGAAAAGCTCTTGATCATAAGGATACAGTTGATAAGCAGAAGTGGAATCAGAATGAAACAGAAGAGGGATCCGACTAATGTACAGATCCGGTGAACAACAGAAGTTCTCTTTTTTCTCATTTTTCCCTCCAGATTTGTGACAGGTCTTATTATAACAGGACAAGCCGCAAAAAGGGCGCTTCTGCACATTCCTCAGCTTTTCCATCACAAAGCACATTTTCGGGCCTTTTTGGGCAAAAAAAGCCCCGGATATTCGGGCGATTCCCTGTTTTTTCGACAGTTCGCCTTCCCATCCGGGGATAAAATCTAATTTTATTCAAAACCTCCCGCCAGCAAGCCCCAGCCTTTAAGCCGTCTGTCCGCTGACCTTTTTTATCTTATTTAGCATAAAAGATACCGGCATGCAACCGAAAAAGACTT
>CAVJRB010000119.1:0-7462 GCA_963651655.1 bacterium
CTTATATCAGTCTGGCTTGCCTGATTCTTTTTTCCTTTGCTGTTTTTTTCTATGTTTTTGTATCCAGACAGCTGAAAAACAGCCAGATCAGTGCTATGAACACCCTGAATTCCAGCTTCCAATCCCAGGTGGATTCCGCAATCCGCAATCTGGATGCAGTATCTGTAAACATTAACTACAGCAATCAGTCCAAATCCATTCTGGACCAATCCTTTGGCCTTAGTATTTCCAGCGACATGCTTTCAGACATGTCAGATCTGTTTATTTCTCTTTCCGGAACAGAGCTGAAAGCTGACCAGGTAAATCTCTATGACTTTTCCGGGTATGTATTGGAAGCCGGGATTTCCACTCTGGTAAAACGTACTGACGGCTCCAAGGATGAGTGGATTGAAGCTGCCCGGGAACTGGAAGGCAAAAAGATCCTCACCCAGCCCTACTGCACCAAAGAATATTCCAAATCTGCCAAATATGACCAGTGGTTCATTTCTCTGTACCGTTCCTTTAACAACCAGTACAGGCGCGGTGTGGGTGTGATCGAGACCGCTAAACAGTGCAAATCTATTTTTAAAAGCATTATTACCTATCAGAAGAAGAACCATGAGGATGCCGCCAGCGTTTACGTTTTTGACAATAGCGGCAATCTGATCTATCCATATGATATTGATTCCCAGGAGGCGGTAAGCCTTACCCCATATTATCAGCTGACTCAGACTGAGGACTCCAGCATCACGCTGACCAGCCCTCTCACCGGAAAAACCGAATATGCTTCCCGGGCAGTTTCCACTTATACAGGATATACTTATCTTACTGTTTTGCCGGAATCTGCCGTGCTGGCACCAGTTTATAACCTGCTTCAGATACTTGCGGCAATTGTTGCGTTATTCCTCACTGTTTCCGTTTTGATTTCTTATCGGCTTTCCCGCTCTGTTGTAAAACCGGTCAAGCATCTGAAACATATTATCCAGCGCATGGAACTGGATACTCTTGGTCAGGAAAAGGTTACTGCATATCCGATTTCTGTCAACGAGCTGGAAGAGCTTTATCAGGCCTTTCAGCTGATGAGTGATAACCTGAAGGATTCCATGGAGCAGCTGAACCAGGCGAAAGAACAGGAAATGAAAGCCAGAAGCATGGCTCTGCAGACGCAAATCAATCCTCATTTTTATTACAATACCTTATCCAGCATTATGGTTCTTGCGGAAAACGGAGATTCTGAAACTGTAGTAAAAATGTGCCGCAATCTTTCCCAAATCATGCGTTATATTACCAGTACAGTGGAAACAACCGTCCCGCTGAAAGATGAACTGGATTATGTGCAAAAGTATCTGTACTGTATGAAGGTTCGGTATCAATCCAGCCTGAATTACACCATTGATGTAGACGAAAGCCTGCTTTCCCAGCCAGTTCCCAAACTAATCATACAGCCGATTGTGGAAAATGCCATTCGCTATGGTTCCGACTGCGCACCGCCCTGGAACATTACGATCAGCAGTGTGGTAACACCTGGAAGCTGGCAGATCGAGGTGTCAGATACAGGACCTGGCTTTACGGAGGAAGCCAAGGAGCGGATCACTGCCAACATTATGAAAGCCATTCAGAATCCGGGCCTTCCGGAACTGAAGATAAACGGTCTGGGAACAGTAAATGTGTATCTCAGATGGAAAATTTTTTGTAAAGGAGATATTATTTTCAGATATGGAAATACGGCTGAAGGACATGGTATTGTGTCTATTGGACGATACTTTTCCAAGACAGACAAATCAGCGAATGAAGCTGACTACATAAGTGAATGATCCGGCTGCAAGATGGGACTTTCGCAGCCACTTAAGGAGGAATTAAAAATAGTATGAAGTACACTGTCATCGTTGCGGAGGATGAAGAACTTCTGCTCAACAATCTTGTCCAGAAAATCCAGAAAGCGGATCCGGATTTTCAGGTTGCAGGAACTGCCCAGACAGGAGATCAGGCTCTGACTCTGGTAGAAAAGCACAGCCCTGATCTGGTTATCACGGATATCCGTATGCCTGTTATGGATGGAATCACCCTGCTCACAAAAGTGCGGGAACAGTTTCCATTTACCAAATTTATTATTACCAGTGGATTTTCTGATTTCGAATATGCAAAAAAGGCCATCACCTTGAAGGTTTCTGATTATCTGCTGAAACCAGTTGATCCTGATGAACTAAAGGAATCTCTGTCAAAGATCAAACAGGAATTCCAGATTGCGGGAAATGATTATGAAGAGGTGTTTAATGCGCAGACAGCTGCCCTGACACCACCTCAGATTGCATCTCTACTTAAGGATTTCATCGTAAAAAATTACAGTGAAGATATTAATCTGAATCTGATCGCAGACAACATGAACTACAGCCCAAGCTACCTGACTAAAATTTTCTGTCAGGTCTACGACTGTACCCCGTCCAAATATCTGATCAATCTGCGCATGAGCCACGCCCAGCGGCTTTTGCTTCACGAACCCGGGCTGTCTGTGAAACAGATTGGGGAAATGTGCGGGTATCATGATCAGGGGTATTTCAGCAGGATTTTTAAGAAACATATAGGGAAGAGCCCGTTGGAATTCCGGGGATAAAGTTTCCATAGACGTAGAAAATCGACAGGGAGTAATCCCTGCCGACTTTCTAACAGCCATTTCTTTTTCATATTTCAATTATTGGGAAATTGTTTTAATTCTGCATGTTCTTCTTTATACAATTCTATATTTATGTACTCCCCAAAATGTACTTCATCCGGTCTTCCATATTCATAAGAAACTTTCACAGATTTTCCTTTCCATGGATTTTCTACTCCGCATGAGTGCCCTTTGTGGCTGAGTATGGCAACCTGCTCTACCTCACCGTCTTTCAGAACCGCACTTACTTCAAATCCGCCCCAGGCGCGGAAATTCCGGAAAGACGCATTGGGATGCTCTGCCCTTGGCCATACTGGGAAAATACGAATCACACCCTCATAGCTTTGCAGCATCATCTCTTGGATGGCGTCTGGAATGGTATTCAGCTGCTCGATTCCGTGAGGATTTTCTTTCAAGAAACCGTTTGGAATTCCTCTGTAAAGAATCATATCCCTCATTTCTTTCCAGATCACATCCGGGTCGTAACCCACTCTCGCTGCAGCGGTAAAAAACAGACAGCTTAAATTGGAAGCGTTAAAAGCGCCAGCTTTATAGAAATGAGGATTTTTTACTTTATCTCCAAGTTCTGCTTTTTCAAGGGCTCTCTTATATTCAAGTTCTCCCAGCGCATTCTCCGCCAATGCATGAATCTGCACCGTATTTCTCGCCACTTCCAGTTCTTTCAGATCACTTCCAAGTCCAATTGCATTGCCCGGGTAAATCTGCATCACGTTTCCTGGAAAATGGAAAGACCATTTACCGCCGACGCCTTCATCATAATAAATCTCTTTATCCAGCATTTTCTCTGGAAGCAGATCTTCCAGCTTCACGTCCACTTCTTTCCAAAGAGTGGGATTATCCTGAATTTCACGAATGGTACCCTTTGGATAAGGTGCTAGGTTCTCCGCAATTTTCGTCCACTTTCCCCGCTTTTCCTCATCCAATTCAAGAGCCTCACTAATCCTCGGCATCCAGGTAAAGAACGTTTTCAGATAGCCCAGAGTGTTTACCGGATCCTCCGGCACTCCGTTGTCACGGATATTTCCATCGGTGCGTTCATGCATGCCATCGCCAACCACATGATAAACGCCATCTCTGCAAACCAGATCCTTTTCCCAGAAATCCGCCACGCCTCGAAGATAAGGGTAAACTTTCTGCGCATATTTCTCATCTTCTGTGATTCCATAACGATAAATCATATTCAGTGCACCGTGAATTGCCGGTGATTTCATGTGCAAAAGCAATGCTTCACTTACCATACCATTCGGTCCCAATCCCAAAGGATAATAAAGTCCCTCATGATGTAGCAGTCGCTTACACATTTCATCCGAAATTTCCATCAATTTCAGATAAGGGGCATCATGGGGATCAGACTGTTGGAAATGCCCGGAAACCATAAGATTCAGATAGGGAGACTGATGATTGTAGTTGATCTTATAATTTCCGTTCCAGGCCGGTCGGTCAAAGGTACTGATCCCCAGAATATTTGGGGGATATTCCGGATCCCGGGATACACTTGCCAGCATATATTTTGACAGATAATATCTCTGCTCGATTACCGGATCATCCAGGGTAATTTCAGAAACACTCCAGAATTTTTTCCACCATGACAGGTGCCGTTCATGAAGAATTCCCACATCTTCTGCCGTTATCCACCTTGCCCGGGAATAAGCATACTCATAAGGTCTGCTGCACTTCGCCCAGGAACGCACTGGCAGGACAAAAGTCGCCTTCTCGCCAGATTTTATTTTTCTGTGAGTACTTCTGTTTCTCAGATTACCTGTATTTCCAAATGCTTTGGCAGTTTCTGCTCCAACTGCTCCTTCCTTAAGAAATCCCCCTGCAAAACCAACCTTTGTAGGAATATCCACATGATCCGAAAACTGTCGGTACCCACTCACAATTCCACCGCCGATTTTCTTCACCTGCAGCGGTCGTCCTGTCACCAGTCCTACAAACATTCCGTTCTGAACATCCTCTGACTCGCCGCTTCCCCAGATATCTGCCGCAGTCTCACAGCCCTTTCCCATTTCATCCGGGAAATAAAAGTCAAATTCCAAATCCAGATCCGTCTCTGTCTCAAATTCCACCACAAGAATATTCTCATCCGCAGCTACCCAGCTTTTCATAGTGCAGGTCTTTCCATCACAATTTGTCAGTTTTGTTATGGTTTCTGCTGTTGCAAAATTCTGTTCTGTATACCACTTTGCCCCTTCCATAGCAGGAATATCAAATACCATCCGCCCCACTGGTCTTGGACTTCCACCGCTTACTGCCGGATCACATTTGGCAGAACTGTTATCATGGAAAAACTCCCAATTCGCCGCGCTCTCCATCTGCCAGAAGTCGTTTGTGGTAAACCAGAACTGCGGATATCTTCCATCCCCAGCCACCGCAGCCAGCAAATCCCCGTTTCCCAAAATCGGCGCGTCAATCCTCGTCCCCGCATTCTGCCAGATCTTCCAGCGCCCCCCGCCAGACACATCCACATTCCCATCCGGCACCGCCACCGGGGGTGATCTAAACACAGCCTTATTTCTTTCTACTATCATATTCTTTTCTTCTCCTTCTCAGTTCCACCTTATTCTACGATCAGGCAAAATCTTTTACTCTCCTGTGGCCGCTTCCAGCCGGCCCAAGGTGGTGCGTTTCAGACAGTTATTCCAAATTATTTCACAATCACAGTCTCATAAACCGCCTCCCGCATTCCCAGGAAGCTGCCTTCTCTGCGCCCAATCAGCAGCTGCCCGGTCTGATCATTCCAGTGGAATTTTGTGGTCGCATACGCCCCATTCTCAAAGTTGTAATTATTTCCTTCATCCTCATACAGCACAAACTCCCCATCTGCACCAGGATAAACCACAATCTGCACTGGCTTCTCCGGCTCCTGATCTGCATAAACCAGCCCATCCGCCACCGGAATAACCGCACCCGCCTTCACAAAAATTGGAATCCGGTCAATGGTTGCATCCACGGTCACATGCTGACCGCCCTCATACTTTTCATTGGTCCAGTAATCATACCAGATTGTACCAGCTGGAAGATAACACTTCCATGTTTTTTCCCGGTTAAGTACTGTACTCTCCGGACCATAATACATAGGCTCTGTAACCGCGCAAATCAACAGCGACGGGCCAAACATAAACTCATTCTCCACCTTCCGCGCTTCCTCATCCTCCGGAAAGTCAAATAACAGGCTTCGCATGATCGTATAATCTTCAAAATGCACAGCTCCAGCCAGAGAATAAATATACGGCATAAAATGGTATCTCAACTTAATAAACTTCTCAATAGCATCATAAAACATCGTTCCCTTTTCCCCAAAGTTCCAGATTTCCCTGGGTGTATCCGTACCATGAGAACGGAACATAGGAAGAAAAGTACCCATCTGCAGCCAGCGGGTATAAAGTTCACAATAGCCCTTGTCCTTCACTCCCTCGTTATATTTGCCCTGCCAGAACCACTTCGCTTCCGAATCTGTATTGCAGCCGCAGCCACGGTTCTGCCACTTATCCGCCACCGTAAAGAACGCACCGATATCCAGCGTCCAGTACGGATAGCCGCTTAATCCCATATTCAGCCCTTCCACAATCTGGATTTTCAGATTTTTCCAGTCTGCACAGGTATCCCCGGACCACAGCATTGCCGCATATTTCTGTCCTGACGCATAACCGGAACGGGTAAGATTCAGTACGCGCATGTCCTCCCGGTCTTTTCGCTGGTTCTCATAAATTCCCTTTGCATGCTCCAAAGCAAACGCATTTGCCACTGCCGGATCCAGATATTTCTTGTGCTCACCGCCAACCATCTGGAACCGCTCCCAGGGTTCTCTTTTCACAGCACCGCCCCAGTCCGGACCGGAAAACGGCTCTGTGGAATCGCACCACCAGGAATCAAAGCCCTGGTCGAACAGCCCCTCTTTTGCCTGCTTCCAGTACATCTCTCTTGCCTTCTCATTGAAAGCATCATAGGTTGCATAATCATAAAGCAGATAACCTGCTTCAAAAAATTCCTGATGATTTTTCCCACCCGCATTCATATTCGGCCATACGGAAACCATGCTGTGTGCATGCATTTCGTGAATCCGCTCCATGCATTCCTTATTATCCCCGTAACGGGACTGGTCCAGAATCTTTTCCCCCCAGTTGCCCGGATCCCAGGTATTCCAGTCCTGTACCACACAGTCAAGAGGCACCCCGATTTCCCTGTAACGGCGCACAATTTCTTCCAGTTCTTTGGAAGTGTAATACTGCTCCTTGGACTGAATATAGCCATACGCCCACTTCGGCAGCATCTGTGCCTTACCAGTGAGGTAACGGTAATCGTGAACGATTCCGTCCATTGTGCAGCCACCCATAAAATAATAATCAATCTGATCTACTGTATCCAAGAAAAGATAGGAATCCCGTCCTTCATCATTAAATGTCATCAGAGAACAACAGTCAAACAGAACGCCATATCCTTCTGTGGAAACAAAAAGGGGCATTGGAATCCGCATATTATGCTGATAAAGGTACTGGTTATGGCCACGGTAATTATAAATTCCCTCTTCCGCCTGTCCCAGACCATGAATTTCTTCGTCTTTTTTCCAGTCAAAGAAAACTCTTGCACGATAGCCGTCACGTACTTTCTCCGGTTTTAGATTCTGAATAAAATTGCGCTCCCCGTCTACCGTTTTTACACGATTGATCATTGGCTTTTCGCCGCCTGTTGTATAGCGTACTACATCAATTCTGGTCAGATCAGCTCGATTCTGTGTACACCATTTACTTCCGTCTGAATGCTTCCACTCTACGCTTCCAGATACCAGATCCAGGGAAACCTGCATTTTCC
>CAVJRB010000120.1:0-3420 GCA_963651655.1 bacterium
CTCATGACCGTTATGAACAGGAACTTTCAGAGGAAGGGCTTTCCTGCATGAAAGGAATTTTCACAGACGAACCTCACAGAGGCGCATTTCTCTGTGACTTTTCCGAGGGAAACCAGAAATCTATTCCTTATACAGACGGATTGTTTGAACTGTTTCAGGAACGCTATGGATATGATTTGAAAAAAGAACTTCCAGCTGTCTTTTTCCGGGGACGGGGAAATCCGTTTTCAAAGGCAGCTTCCGATTACGTGGAGCTTACCCAGGAGCTTTTCCTGGAAAATTACCTGAAACAATATCAGAAAAGAAGCCATAAATACGGATGGGATTTCACCGGACATCTTCTTCATGAGGATTCCCTTTCTTCTCAGACCTGCATGCTTGGTTCCCTGATGACTGGATATGAATATATGGATATCCCGGGAATCGATCTTCTTGGAGAAAAAACTTCCTGCTGGTGGATCGGCAAACAGTTAAGCTCAGTAGCCCATCAGCTGGACAAAAAGGGAATGCTTACAGAACTGTACGGATGTACCGGATGGCAGGTGAAGTTTCAGGGCTATAAGGAAATTGGTGACTGGCAGGCAATGCTTGGAATCAATCTGTTTTGCCCCCATCTTTCCTGGTATACCATGGCAGGAGAAAATAAGAGGGATTACCCGGCCAGCATTTTTTATCAGTCGGCCTGGTATAAACAATATAAATACATAGAAGATTATTTTGCAAGAATTCACGTAGCCACCGAAGGCAGACCTGCAGACTGCAGGCTTCTGGTTTTAAATCCAATTGAATCCGTATGGGCAAGAGCCTACAGCGGCGGATTTAACTGGCTGATGAGCGGCGATGAAGGAATTACAGCCATCGAAAATCAGTATCAGGAAACTTTCCGAATGCTGATGAGAGCAGGGATTGATTTCGATTATGGAGAGGAACGAATCCTGGCCCGGTATGGCAGTGTAAAAGAAAACAGAATCCAAGTGGGAAGCTGTACCTATGACAAAGTCCTTCTTTCCGGTGTGGAAACCATCAAAGAGAGTACCTGGAAGCTGTTACTGGAATTTACCAGACAAGGCGGACAGATAATCATTGCTGGAAAAGTACCGGAACGAATCGATGTATTGCCAGACCATAGGATGAAACTGGTAACTGAGAAAGCCAGCAGTATCCCATTTACCCAGGAAGCCATTCAAAGAAGCTGCAAGCCAGACAATCCAGTATATGTGCTGGAAAATCATGGACAGAATGTTTTTCTGCAAAGCTACCGGAAAGAAGGTGATATAACATTTATCATTTTAAATATGGATAGGGAGAACGGTGCAGAAAATATAGAATTGACGGTAAAAGGCGGCAGGCTGGAGCGGTGGGATGCAAGAACTGGAGAAATTCTCGAAATCACAGCGCAGCCAGCAGCATCTCCCAATGGTGAAAACCAGCAGAAAATTATTTTTCATCTGGAACCAGGAGAAGAAAGAGTCTATGTGCTGCATACAATAGAAGAGGGGACTTGTTTCCATACAGAAAAAGTTACGCGAGAAACGAGGAACCTATGGGAGCATTTAAGCCAGACCAGTTTTAAATACAGTTTGTCAGAACCAAATGTGGGAGTTCTGGACCGGGTGGATGTTTATCTGGATGAAGAACAGATTTTATCAGGAGAAGAGGTATTAAAAGCAGACCGGAAGCTCCGCGGCCGGATTGGATATCCATGGAGAGGCGGCGAGATGATGCAGCCCTGGTATGTTGCCAAGTATCATAGTGATCAGCTGAAAGTAAGGCACAAGGTACAGGCAGTATATCACTTCTATGTGGACGAGATACCAGATATGCTGGAAATCGCAGCAGAGGTCAACCGCAAGGAGACATCAGTAAAAATAAATGGTCAGCCTGTCCCTGAATCAGATAATTTCTGGCTGGACAAAGCCTTCAAAAGATTTCCGGCAGACCGGAACCTGATCCGAAAAGGCGAAAACAGCATTACGCTGGAGCATGAATATGGAAAAGACAGCGGCCTGGAATCCATTTATCTTCTTGGAAATTTCGGCGTCACCCTGAAAAAGGAAAATGGCCCGGATCTGGTCCATCTTACAAAGCTTCCGCAGATGCTGACTGCAGGAAACATAGTAAAACAAGGGCTTCCCTTTTACTCAGGTACGATCACTTATGAGCTTGCCAGGAAAATTGAGGGCGAGATCGAGGTTGCATTTGAGGACATGCCCGCAGCACTTGCAGTACTTCATGGAGATACAGACCAGATTATGGCATTTGTACCGTACAAAGCCAGAATCGGCGGTCTTTCCAGTATAGAAGTAATTTTCAACAGAAGAAATACATTTGGTCCGCTTCATTTGCCTGTGTCCTACAAAGGCTCATACGGACCGGAAACTTTCCTGACAGAAGATGAGCAGTGGAAAGAAGAAATGCAGCTCTATTCTCAGGGATTATCACAGAATATTACTTTTCACAGGGAAAAGTGATAGAAATATATAACTATATTATCCAAAAGGGGTAGCAAAAAAGAAAAGGAGGCAACAAATATGAAGAAAAAAATGATGGCGGTTCTCATGGCAGCACTTACAGTGACCTCAATGGTAGGCACAGTAGCAGTTCAGGCTGAAGAAGCTGACAATGCGGCAGAGGATACAGCGGATGTTGAGGTTGCGACCGGAACAGATGATAATACAATTACCATCTGCACAACCAATGATCCGGGAAGAGAAGCAGCATGGACTGCAGTTGCAAATGCTTACATGGAAAAGCATCCGGACATCAAGGTAGTAGTTGACCTGAAGGCAGCTGAAAATTACGATCAGTGGGTACAGACCGCATTTACCTCTGAAGAGCCGACTGCAGATATCGTGAACATTAACCTTGCAGGAGATACCAATAAGGGAAGATCCATCAACTATATGGAATATCTTGATAATGACAGCCCATATTCAGACGGAACCTGGAGCGAGCAGTTCGATGTATCCAAACAGAAAGTCAACATGGCAGACAATACTATGGATGCATTAAGCCTTGATACTGTACAGGTTATCTGGCTGTACAACGCAGATATCTTTAATGAAGTTGGCGTAGAAGCTCCCACAACATGGGATGAGCTTGTAGATGTATGCGGTAAGATCCAGGAAGCAGGCTATCAGCCAATCGCGATGGATGGCGATTACGACAGTTTCTATTCACGTACTATGGGCTGGCTGGCACAGATCTATGAGGATCAGACAAACAGAAGCGATGTAGAGATTACCAGAGCACAGGAAGGTGACTTCTGCTACGATCCTGATATTGACGGAGACTGGAGCTACGATCCAAGTGATCCTTACAATGATGATGCAGATCATGTAACCCAGAACCCGGTAAGAGCATTTGCAGCAGTCAAAGACGGAACCAGAAGAGGCGATACAGATGGAATGAAAGCTGTAT
>CAVJRB010000120.1:3430-5262 GCA_963651655.1 bacterium
AAGCTGTATGGACCAACTTTGCAAAGGTATTCCCGGAATATGCTGGCGGAGATTCCTTCTTTGGAACTAACTTTAACGGCGCTAAGACTCTGTTCTATCAGGGAAAAGCTGCTATGATGGTAAATATTGCTTCTGGTATTGTTGAATTTAACAACGATATGAAGACCATTGATTCCGGCGATGAAGTAGAAGACTCCGACGGAAATGCAATTGAAAATGTAAAGAAATTTACACTTGGAACCTTTAATATGCCATCCATGACAGGAGATGAGTTCGAGGCAAACGCAAGAACAATCGAAGTATCCAACGGCTTTGTTGGCTGCATCTCCAAGGATCAGGCACATGACGATAAGGTTATTGACTTCCTGATGTACTATTCTTCAAGTGAAGGACAGAGTGAGTACATCGATGCTGGTCTGGAAAACGGCATGGTACCAAACGGCAAGAGCCTTGTTTATGATGTTTCCTATCCGGACGAAATCCAGAATGCATTTGATTCTCTTGAACTGATCGGTAATGTTCAGAAAGACTTCAACAACCAGCTTGCAAGAGGTATTGGCGAGTCTGCTGACAACTTCCGTAACTTCTATGAGTACAGCTACGATTACCTGACTGGCAAGATTGATGTTGAGACATGGGCAGAAAAACACCAGGACAACATTATGAGCCATCTGGAAAGTGCAATGGAAGAAAAAGGCGTAGGCGACAGCGATCTTGCAAATCCGCAGAACGAGCCTACAGGCAACTGATAACAGAAAAAACTGACATCTTGTGGAACTGACGGGAAATCGTGATAAGTAAGTTTGCAGCGGCGGCAGAGGTACCTGTGAAAAGCGGACACCGTGCCGCCGTTAAAAGATGCAGGAAAGGAGAAGGTTTTATGGAAAAAAAGACTTCCAAAAGCAATATAATTCTGTTGGTGCTGGCGGTGGTATGTCTGATCGCAGGAATCGGTCTTTTAATCGGACAGAGATATTGCAGCAATAAAACACAGGGAATTGAAAACAGCAATATTGTTACAGGAGCGCAGAATACCTGCATTGCATACGACAGTGCAAATGAGATTCTTGTAGTAGGAAATCATAATAACGAGGCAGTGGCTTTTCAGAATGGAACAGAAGTCTGGAGAGTAACCGCAAACGGCGGATATAAGGCATTTGTAATTGATGCAGATCAGGGAATTGTATACGCAGGCAACGAAGATAATCATGTTTACATTTATAATATTTCAGATGGATCTCTGGTAAGTGATATCAATGCACAGAGAAGAATTGTAGCTATGGATGTGGCAAAGGATGGAAAAATTGCAGTGGCAACCAGTACCGGTTCCTCCAAAGCCAACGTTCTTATATATGATAAAGACGGAAATGAATTATTAAATCAGAAATCAAAAATTAAGATCAATGGTGTTGAATTTACAGACGACGGCGAAAATGTCATCATCGGCAACAACAGAGGTGAGCTGGTCAAGCTGGATCTGAACGGGCAGGAGCTTGGCAAATACGAAACCAATTATACGGTTCTTCAGATGATTCCCTATGGGGAAAACCATATGGTAGTCTGCAAGAATGGCGGCTACTTTGCATTTGACGATGATTTGAATATAATCCGGCAGGGTGTGATCACCAATACTGCACAGGCTGTTGTGAGCAGCGTGGGAACAGATGCAAACCAGGAATATATTGCAGTGGGAACAAACGAAGGTTATGTATATATCCTGGATGGCAGCGACAAACAGATTTATGAGAAAAATACAGATGCAACGATTGGTGCTTTTGCCCAGGATGGAGAAAACATTTATATGGCAGGTGCAAATGAATCCGTGCAGATTC
>CAVJRB010000121.1:0-2432 GCA_963651655.1 bacterium
TGTCAAAATTTCCCAAAAATGCATCTACAATAAACATATTCCAGAAAAATTCAGTCAGATCTTGCGGCGGAAGTAATTCCTGTTCATCAATTGTGGCTGTAATAGAAGCCAGTTCCGTTCCATATCCATTTTGTTCACTGTCAATGCAGGTATTTTTTAATTGTGCAAATTCAATAAGTTTTTTTCCACCTTCTGTAAAATCACGACAGGCCACTACAATTTTCTGTTTTCCTTTTCGATCTGTGTAAGTTCCTAATAATGTTTCCTGCACATCGATTCCCAAAAGCTCATAAACATGGCATGCAATATATTCGCTAATACAGCCATTGGTATAACTCATTGTTTTGTTTCGGCTTGGTATTGGCGGAAATTTTAGCATGTAGCTTTTCCCCTGATAACAAATGTTTATCTTATTTCCATTAGCACCGCCATAGGCTCTAAAACGATTAACCGGACAGGTCGTAAAATCTATTTTTTCCATGTCAGATAATCCTCCTATAAATATTTTTTCCGCAAATAATCCGCCTGCTCCTTGGTGATTCTGCCGTCCCATTGGCAGGCATTGATGGAGCCGTACAATTCTCCCCATAGGCAATCCATGTGGGTTACATGATCTTTTTCGCCTTGAATGTATTCTTCAAGAGCATGAGCCAGCGTGGGGGGAAGGTCTGTTTCAAGATAGGTTTTATCTTTTGGTTTTCCTTGCTCATCTTGGGTGTTTCCTTGTTCCAGCTGCAATAATTCATTCGGTTCAACATCCAAGGCCTGGGCTAATTGTCTTAGAATGCTTTCATCGCACTGCTGAAATCTTAATTTTCCGGAACATAGATCTGTTATTGTTGTCCAGGGAACTCCACTTTCTTTGGAAAGACTGTAACGGGATATGCCTTTTTCTTTTAGAAATTCTATTATTGTCATTGCGAAAACTCCTTATTTTCAAAAAAGCCCCGGAAGCATCGAGAGTTCAATGTTTCCGGGGCTTGCCCTGTGGGTGTCTTGAGGGGCACCCGTTCTTAAAAGTGGACCTGGCGGGAATTGAACCCGCGTCCGAAAGTCTATCCCTTGCGGCATCTCCCATCACAGTCGCTGTATTGACATTCCCTCCACAGCACGCCCACCGACAGGCTTACTGCTTCAGTAGCTTCATGATACATCTACCGGGGCAAAGCTTACCCGGCAAGGTTTCTCACAAGGTCGACGCCAGACTCCTGAAGTGTGAGTGCAACAGGACTGACGGGCAGCACTTAGGCTGCCATTACTAACTGATCGTCAGCGTTTATATTTAGAATTTCCCGTTATTACGCAGTTCGGGAGACTGCGGATGGCTTCCGCAACTTCAAAACCCCCGTCGAAACCAGTACAAGCCCTAAATGTATTATAATAGGTAGTTCTGGTATGCTGACGAAGTTTAAGCGGTTGCGCTTTTCGTTTATTATAAGGCAAGTAGCTTCGGGCTGTCAAGGGGGAAATCTTGCGGGTATTGCATGAAATATCATATTCTTATCCTGTTTTCACATACCATATAACAGTTTCCAATTTCTGCTTGCATTCTCCCCGGTGCTCCTGTATAATACCGCTATAATCCTTTAGAGTGTGAAAGTGGATGGGGACTTCACCTGCTGTGTTGCTGCTGGCGGGGCGGCTTCACTGTTTAAGAAGGAGGAAATGCTTATGCTTGATTCCGTTGCAACATTCATTAACCAACTTGACACCTGGGTATGGGGATGGTGGATGATTCTGCTGCTCCTGGGGACCCACATTTTTATGACTGTGCGCACTGGTTTTATCCAGAGGAAAATCGGCACAGGAATTCGGCTGTCGGTGAGCAAGGATCCGGATGCAGAGGGCGAGGTGAGCCAGTTCGGCGCGCTGACTACGGCTCTTGCGTCTACCATTGGAACGGGAAACATTATTGGCGTGGGTACTGCTATTGCCCTTGGCGGTCCTGGCGCGGTGCTTTGGTGCTGGCTGACCGGTGTGTTTGGCATTGCGACCAAATACAGCGAGTCGCTGATCGCGGTGAAGTTCCGGGTGAAAACAAAGGATGGACGCATGCAGGGCGGCGCTATGTATGCGCTGGAGCGCGGGCTGAATATGAAATGGCTGGGACTGATCTTTGCCTTTTTTGGGGCTTTCGCTTCTTTTGGAATCGGATGTGCCACTCAGGTAAATGCCATTGCCACAGTGTGCAGGGAAAACCTGGGAATTCCGTCCGAGCTGATCGGGCTTGCGGTTGCTTTTCTTACTGCTCTTGTTATTTTCGGCGGAATTAAGTCTATTGCAAGAGTCTGTGAGAAGCTGGTGCCTTTTATGGCTGTTTTCTATGTGCTTGGATGTATTGTGATTCTGGGGCTGAATTATGATTTCGTGATTCCGGCAATCCGGACGATCTGCAAGCTTGCATTTACTCCTGGGGCTGCTGCTGGCGGTCT
>CAVJRB010000122.1:0-7976 GCA_963651655.1 bacterium
ATAGTGTACTTATCTTGTAGCTTGATGTACAATACCAATATCGAAATCTGCTATATCAAAATTGAATACTGAATATAAATTAGCATTCCCACAAAACGATACAGATATCCCTCTGTAATGAAATCTGTACTATAAAAAGGAGGCCGCACTATGATCGAAACATCTCTTCTGGAACAATTGTCCGGGTTCGCCGCGTACGGCACGCTTTCCGAGACTGCCAGACAGCTTCATACCTCCCAGCCAGCCCTTACCCGCTCCATGAAAAAACTGGAGGCACAGCTTGGCGTCACCCTTTTTCACCGTACCAAAAACAGGCTGGAATTAAACGAAACCGGACAGCTTGCAGCCCGCTATGCCAGCCGGATTCTTCAGGAGAACCAGGATTTCGTAAACCAGGTGCGCGCTTTTGACAGACATCTGCATACCATTTCCATCGGATACTGTGCCCCGGTTCCCCAGGCCGTTCTCACGCCGCTTATGAATACTGTGTTTGACGAGATGACTATTTCCGCAGATATGAAGGAGGATGGGGATTTCCCGGAACGCCTTCTGGATGATACTTACCAGCTGGCAGTCACCCATTTTCCACTGCCGCAGGAGACTTTTTACTGCAAAAAATGCGGGCATGAAGATCTTTTTCTCGCTCTTTCCTCTTCAAACCCGCTTTCCGCCTATCCTGAGATTCATTTAAAGGACATTGACGGGATCTCGATTTTGCTTTTGACCACAATCGGATTCTGGAGCAGCGTTCCCAGACAAAAGATGCCTTCCTCCCATCTTCTTTTGCAGATTGAGCAGGAGTCTTTCTCGGAACTGGCCCACCACTCCGATTACCCCTGTTTCGCCTCCGACTACTACATCCGCCGTGGCCAGTCCGTCCCCGGAAAAATCAACGTCCCCATTGCCGACCCGGAATGCCATACCGACTACTACCTTTCCTGCCTGAAGGAAAACACAGGCAAATACACTGCCCTTTTTCGACAGATCACAGAAAAAACCATATATTAAAATTGCTCCCATGATTCTTCGTCATGGTAGCCTTTTTTTAACCCTCGTGTCCCTGGGTTTCCATAATATAATCCTTGCCATCCATTGTGATGATCGCGCACACATGGCCTCCGCAGAATGCAGAACCGAAATGGTAGTAGACATCACCGTAGCCTTTTTCGTAGTCATACTGAGGACCTACAAAACGGTATCTTGCAGTAAGTCCCAGATCTCTGGCTGCGTACAGAAGCGCCTGTGCGCCTGCATTGCACATCACGCCATCGGTTGTGTAGGTATAATTGTCATAAATGTATTTCTTTATGGCAGTTAATTTTTCCATCACAGTCATGCCGCTTGTCCAGGCTTTCTGCTCAAGTTCATTCATCCATTTCCGGTATTTTACCACTTTGCTGTCCGCCCCTGTTACGGTTACCTGGCAGGTTCTAAGCAGCGTATTTTTGTAATAAACACTTACCGGAAAAGTGCCGGCCTGCAGCTGATTGTAAATTTCAACTCTGTGTGCCAGATACATTCCTGGCTCATAAGAAGTCTTTATATAAGCAACCATGTTTTTCCAGTCTGATACATAATAATCAGATTCGTATTCCGTTCCATAGCCCAAATACAAGTTTGGAGTGGCAGGAGAGCAAAGCTGCTGTGCGTTTCCATTTGCAATCCTGTAGGTAATGTCTGTTGGTTTAATTGTAGTTTTTGGTATAACCGACAGGCACTTCATATCATCACCTACCGTTGCTGTTTTTGGAAAATAACTCATATCAAAGGTTGCGCCCTGAACTGTCACCGTATTCTCTGAAGGAGTCGGGGTTGGAATCGGAGTTGCCGTCGGCTGCGGCGTTGGCGTAACTGTTGGCTTTGCTGCAGGTTTGGCAGGCACTTTTACCGTAATGCCTTTTGCATCATAGGAACCCCACTTTTTTGAGGAACTGTTGTAGGCTCTGACTGTGTACACATATTGGGTTCCAGCTGTTAATGCGGCACTTTTGCTGCTTTTATGCACGTAGCTTCTCTGACTGCCTTTTACGTCAGTAACCCTGGTCCATTTCCTTGCATTTGCCTTCTTGTAGTAGATTCGGTAGGAAGAGGCATTGGAAGTTTTGTTCCAGGTTACCGTTACCTTATTGTACGCATTTGCCTTTACAGAAACCAGCTTCACTTTGCCAGGCACAATAGGAACTGTCACGCCTTTTCCATTTTTATCGTATGTACCCCATTTGCGGCTTGTCTTATTGTAAGCCCTTACCGTGTATACATATTTCTTTCCGCCTGCCAGAGGATTCCTGCTATTAGAAGTATGGGTATAGCTTGTTTTCCCGGAACTTACATCTGCTATTGCTTTCCAGGACCTGGCACCAGACTGCTTATAGTAAATCCGGTACTTCGTAGCATTCGAAGCTTTTTTCCAATTAATGGTTACCTTGTTGTTTCCAGTCATTTTCACACTGGTAATATTCACTTTGCCTGGTGTTTTCACTCCTGCTGCCTGTGCAGACACCGCCGGAATTCCCATCAGCAGCACTGCCAGCAACGCCAAAAACAGCGAGTAAAACGGGCAGGAAGTGACTTTCCTGCAATTTTTCTTCATACATTTTCACCTTCCTTTAATAAAAATCCATTTAACGTCATTTTACACCCATTTACCCCAATTGCCAATTCCAACAATGTAAAATTATAAGTATTTCCTGTCAAAAAATTTCGCACTGCTCCACATTATATTTTCTCGCTCTATCTGCTTTCATTTATTACCTCCTGAATATTTCTGTACGGTACCTGGGAAAAAATGTTCCGCAGTTCGTCTGCCATATCAAGTGCCATGGCAATTTTAGTCAGCGCCAGCAGGGAAATCTGGCCGCTGGTTTCAAAACGTTTTATGGAACCGTAGCTTACGCCGCTTAAATCAGCCAGCTTCTGCTGGGAAATCTTGCGGCGTTTTCGTATTTTACGCACTCGCAGTGCCAGATTTTTATCAAGTTCCTCGGCTGTTTCCCATATAAGCGCTTCCATTTTCTTCTCCTTTTTTGCAGATAATATTTTATCCATTTTAATATATTTTATGCTTTTTTGTATAATATTTTATCTCTAGTAGGTATGGGGATTACTCCCATACCCCTACATAAAACCGTACGTGCGCTATTAACGCATACGGCTTTTCACTTTATATTTCATACTTTACCTATAAAACAAACTTACTTTAATACTTGGTTCTAACAATGGGAAGGTTCGAAGCAGTCCATTAAAGAAAGTATCCAATGTATAGCTTCTTTTCTGGCTTCTCCGATTCATCCATTTATACAATAACCATTTGGTCTGCACAAGAAAATTCTTCACTTCTCTCGTATTATCGGTCACTCCATAATACTGGTAATGTCCCCGCAATTTTGCATTCACTGTTTTAAATATCAATTCCAATGGTATTGTCCTATGTGTCTTTATCCACTCTTTCATTGCTTTCATTTTACTGCGGAATTTCTTTTTGCTGGTCTTTACCCTACAACGGAAAAACTCTTTCTTTCCGTCCATTCCGCAATAAAACGTGAAACCAAGGAAGTCAAAGGTATCTGGTTTTCTCTCTCCCCTTGCTTTTCTGTTGTGCCTGGCAAACCTCCCGAATTCCAATATCTTCGTCTTTTCTTCCGCCAGCTCCAGTCCGTATTTAGCAAAGCGTTCTTCCAGCCTCTGCTTAAATATTTCTGCTTCATACTGGTTCTGAAAACAACAAACAAAATCATCACAGTATCGGATAAGATAACACTCTCCTTTACACTGTCTCTTCACGATTACATCAAACCAGTTATCTAATACATAATGCAGATATATATTTGCAAGTATCGGACTTGCTCCATTTCCCTGTGGGGTTCCCCGTTCGCTGTCGAGATATTTGCCATTTTCCATGACTCCGGCTTTTAGAAATTTCTCTATAATCTCAAGGAATTTCCGGTCTGCTATATCATGTTCCAACATCTTCATCAGCCATTCATGGTCTACATTATCAAAGAAACCTTTAATGTCTGCTTCTACCACATAGTTTGTCTTTCGATACTGCACCATCTCTATGATTTCCCTTACTGCCTGATGGCAGTTCCTGTTCGGGCGGAATCCAAAGCTCTCATTATAAAACTTCGGTTCATAAATCTGCTCCAGTATCTGTGCAATCGCATTTTCCACCAGTTTATCTTCATAGCAGGAGATTCCGAGCGGTCTCATTCTGCCTTTTGTTTCCTTTGGAATATAAACACGCCTTGTTGGATTCGGGCGATAGCTTCCGTTTTTCATCCTTTTCACAAGATTTGCGAGATTTTCTTCCAGATTCTTTTCGTAATCCTCTTTTGTCACCTTATCAATCCCATACGCTTTCTTTCTGTCCATAGTCTTATGGATTGCTCTCAGCGTATCCGCATTGATGTAGGCTGCAAGATTCTGAACCTTTCTGTCGGTTCTGTTTGCTTTTGCGATATTATACTGTATTCCAAGTAACTCATTCACCATGTTCATCAGCTCTCTTTTGTCTGCATAGTTCTTTGTTCTTGAAGCTATAAAGTGCACAGCCCTTTTCTCCATCTGCTTTCACAGACTTCTGCGATAATATGGCTGTGTCGGACTTCCTGCCATTCATTTGGATTCCTAACGCATTTCTTTGTTTTGGTTTCCATACCTTTTGAGGAAATGACAGGATCTCAGCTGTTCCGATAACATACTTATCATCAACCTCGCCAAGCTCTCAGACTGGGGGATGCCGCTATAACCTTGCCGTATCGGTCATAACAGTATTGTCTACTGTGTTATAGAGCACATCGACCATTTCCAACCTCATAATAATTTCCCAGCTCAATCACTTCACTTTCGTTTCGGCTCTGTTGCTCCCTGTCCTACGCTTAAACTTAATGTTACCATTTCAGTTCCAAGGACTCGGTACAAGCGGTTGGCTAGACCTTACCTGATAGGATTTTCCTATTGTATGATTATCAGCTTACCAAAGTTTACAGAATTTCTTCCGCTCGCTAGGGGAAATCAGCTATGCTGATTTCGCAGCTCGCACCTATAAGGTTATTACACCAAGACATATTTTGCTTATAGTATCCTTATATATTTCACGCAAAACAGCTCACGAATCTCCTAAACAGAATCCGTGAGCCGTTTCTTTTCTACTTAAATATTTTATTCAGAAACAATTACTATACTTTTTCTCTTCTTATATTTTTTCACCAGAACAACTTCCAGAATAATTAGAATGATTGCGGCAGCCACATCCACACCAATCAAAATCTTCATCCACAATGCCAGCGTCACAGATGTCTCATCCGCATATGCATTACTATTCACAACAGTATACATAATATTCTTGCAGGCCGTTCTCATATACTGAACTGCAGATGGATTAGATGTATCAGAAACAAAGTTTGTTCCTACATCAAAGGTTGACAGACAACAAGAACCACCTGTTGCAATTACCTGATCGGCATTCATATTAAATGCACCAGCAAAATAGTCAGTTTCTACAAAGCCCTTGAAGCCCCATTCATCACGGAGAAGTGTTGTCTGCAGTTCGTAATTTCCACCAGCCCATACATTTCCAATGTAGTTAAAGGAAGACATTGCAGCTGTAACATTGCTGTTTTTCACACAGATTTCGAATGGTTTCAGATACAGTTCACGCATTGCCTGTTCGTTTGACCAGGTGCAGATCATAACCCAGCGGTTTGTCTCCTGCTCGTTCATTGCAAAGTGTTTCATATATGCATAAACGCCATTTTCAGCAGCACCATTTACCGCCTGTGCAGACATGGTTCCTGCAAGGATTGGATCCTCGGATGGGTACTCATATGTACGTCCGCCAAATGCACTTCTGTGAAGGTTCATGGACGGTGCATACCATCCGGAACAGCCAAGTTCTGTAGCCATTTTGCCCATATCATATCCGTATGTATGAGCTAATTCCTTATTCCATGTGCAGGCAATCATTACATTTGATGGGAATCCTACAGAACCGGCACTGGTAAAGTTATTGCTTACAGCAGATGGTCCGTCACAGTCAACAGTAGCAACCTTTTCTACACTTTTTGCCTCTGCGGTCTGGAATCCGGCATGAGCGATCATATCCTGCATCTCATCAATTGTAAGCTGATCCAGAAGTGTTTCCCAACGCTCATCATCATAATCTGCACCGCGAAGTTCCGCCAGTTTCATTCCATTATCCGCACCAGTCACAGGCATTTCGGCATCTGGAATTTCCGGCATTTCATAATTGGAGGTTACAATAAATCCTTCTTTTAAATCCTCCGGCATAGACATGCTCGCAGGTGCAGCTGTTGTTTCCTCATAATTCTTAAAGCCATCTTTACGTGATAAATACGTAAGATGTCCGTCTGCATAACCAAACTGATTTACAGCAGCTGTCAGATCTGTAGAACGTGGATTTGCCTCGTCGTAAACAATATCTTCCTCCACTGTATAAGCAACAGAATCAATTACATTATGAGAATCGCTGTTGATACTGATCTCATAATCTCCTGCTTCCAGCACATAACATCCATTTTCCAGGTAGTCATAAGAAGCCATATCCTCAGCTGTAAAAGAAATTGTTACCGTCTGTGATTCGCCTGGTTTCAGTTCATTTGTTTTCTCATATCCAATGAGATTTGCCGTTGATTTCTCAATTCCTCCATTGGTATATGGCGGGTTATAATAAACTTCTACAACATCTTTTCCAGCTGTATCTCCAGTGTTTGTTACCTTCACATTAAAAGTAATTTCGCCGTTTTCCATGCTGGAAGATTCCAGTTCCTGGGTAAAATCAGTATAGCTGAGTCCATATCCAAATGGATATTTTACAACCTTGTCATAATCCAGGAATCCTTCCTGTGCCGCAGTTTCATAGAAACGATATCCTACATAAATTCCTTCTACATAGTTTACAAAAGTAGGAACACTTCCACCGACATACGGATCACTTTCATCAATTTTAAAATCATCCATATTGTCATATTTGAAGTCTCCAAAGTTATTCCATGTAGGTGTTTCTGTTAAATCATATAAGAAAGTATCGGAAGTTTTTCCAGATGGATTTACTTCTCCGCTTATGATTTTTCCAAGGCTGTCAAAACCAGTCTGTCCAGGACCCGCGCACCAGAGAACACCTTCAATCTGCGGATAATCTTCCACAAATCCAAGTTCAAAAGTAGAAAGACCATCATAAACCAGGATTACATGTTCAAAGTTTTCGCATACCAGATCGATCATATTTTTCTCAGTCTGGCTCAATTCCAGATAATGCTGGCCTGCTTCAAAATCATTGTAAGAATCAGAATTATTTGTGTAGGAAACACTGGACATATCAGTAGGAAGATCGCTTCCTTCTCCGCCCCATCTGGCAATTGTTACAATCGCAGTATCTGAAAATTCCTTTGCGTTTTCAATCAGTTCATCAGAATAATCTTCTGCCGGAACCTCTGGTAAAGACCAGTCTGAACCATAGTCTGCACGTTCTTTTCCATAATTGGTGTACAAATCTGTTAATTCACTGTTCAATTTGAATCCGGCATCTTCAAGACCTTCCAGCATAGTAACGCGGTCATAAAGATCATTTAAAGCACCAGCTCCTGAGCCGCCATAAATAGGATTCACACTTGCCCAGCCAAAGACATTAATGTTTTTTGTATCCTTTAATGGCAGCACTCCATCATTTTCCAAAAGAACAGTTCCCTCTGCAGCAATAGTACGGCAGTCTTCGTTGGACTGCGCAGTTGTCTCGTCAGAAACAGATTCTGCTGCCTGTGTACTTAAGGTAAGCAGTGTAGACATTGGACCTGTACAGATCAGGTTTGCCACAATTACAATGCCAAGAACCATTGCCAGAATCGCATTTCCTCTGACAAGTTTTCTTTTTGGATTTTCCATTTTTTTGCACATAACCGCAGCTGCAATGCCAACTACCAGAATAACAGCAATTGCAATCAGATATGGTTTGCACATAT
>CAVJRB010000123.1:0-11774 GCA_963651655.1 bacterium
GCCAAGAATGAGCCATGCTTGCATGAGCGAATTCTTGGATATCGGATGGGCTAGACCGTATGAGTAAGTAGGGCGATAGCCCGGATTACGAATGCGGTCGGCAGCTGTGGGAGCGCCCATAGGCGCGGAACAGCTGACTTTCATACATGGTGATGTCGCCGGTAGGCGACATATCCGTTTTGTGAACAAAGTTCACAGAAAACCCGAGAACCTCGGCGCGAAATCATGCTTTGCATGATTTCTGTGCATCGCGAAGCGTGTTACTGGGCACGAAGTGCACAGTAACCCCTTGACAGTGCGGCTGTCCGTATAATAGAATAGGAATGCTGTAAAAAATTAGGAACGAATTCATGAAGCGTGCCGCCGCAAGCGGCATATATAGATCAATAGGAGGCTAAACGTGTCGAAGTATACGAAAGAGATAGAAAAAAGAAGAACCTTTGCCATTATTTCCCACCCGGATGCAGGTAAGACCACTCTTACAGAGAAATTCCTGCTGTATGGCGGAGCCATTAATCTGGCCGGAAGCGTAAAAGGAAAGGCAACGGCCCGCCATGCAGTATCAGACTGGATGGAAATTGAGAAGGAGAGAGGTATTTCCGTTACTTCTTCCGTACTGCAGTTTCATTACGACGGATATTGCATCAATATCCTGGACACCCCTGGACATCAGGATTTCTCAGAGGATACCTACCGTACCCTGATGGCTGCGGACTCCGCAGTTATGGTAATTGACGGTTCAAAAGGTGTTGAGGCCCAGACCAGAAAGCTGTTCAAGGTCTGTGTAATGAGACATATTCCTATTTTTACTTTCGATCTTCTGGACGAGATCGAGAAGGAGCTTGGAATCGCAACCTGTCCGATCAACTGGCCAATTGGCTCCGGTAAAAAATTCCGCGGTGTTTACGACCGCAACACCAACAAGATCCTGACCTTCTCCGATACCCAGAAGGGTACCAAGGAGGGAAGCTTCGAGGAAATTTCTCTGGATGATCCTCATGTGCTTGAGGTGATGGACCCGGAGCAGAAGGATCAGCTTCTTGAGGAAATCGAGCTTCTGGACGGCGCAAGTGCAGAGTTTGACCAGGAGATGGTAAGTAAAGGGGAACTGACCCCTGTATTCTTCGGATCAGCCCTTACCAACTTTGGTGTGGAGACTTTCCTGGAGCATTTCCTGAAAATGACCACATCCCCCCTTCCAAGAATGGCAGACTGCGGCCTTGTAGATCCTATGAGCGACGATTTCTCCGCTTTTGTATTTAAGATTCAGGCCAATATGAACAAGGCACACCGTGACCGAATCGCCTTTATGCGTATCTGCTCCGGCAAATTCGATGCCTCCCAGGAGGTTTACCATGTGCAGGGCGAGAAGAAGATGAGACTTCTCCAGCCCCAGCAGATGATGGCAGAATCCCGCCATGTGGTGGATGAAGCCTATGCTGGAGACATTATCGGTGTCTTTGATCCGGGTATTTTTTCCATTGGTGATACCATCTGTGCACCGGGAAATAAATTTGCTTTCGAGGGAATCCCGACTTTCGCGCCGGAGCATTTTGCAAGGGTAAGACTTCTGGATACCATGAAGAGAAAGCAGTTCGTAAAGGGAATCAACCAGATTGCGCAGGAAGGTGCTATCCAGATTTTCCAGGAGCTTTACGGAAATATGGAAGAGATTATTGTGGGCGTTGTAGGTGTGCTTCAGTTTGATGTTTTGAAATATCGTCTGGAAAATGAGTATAACGTGGAGATCCGCCTGGAGAACCTGCCTTATGAGCATATCAGATGGATCGCAAACAAAGAGGAAGTCAATGTGGACAAGATCGTGGGAACCTCTGACATGAAGAAGGTTACCGACCTGAAAGGCAATCCGCTGCTTCTGTTTGTCAATGCATGGAGCGTGGGCATGACAGAGGATCGAAATCCAGACTTAATATTAACAGAATTCAGTAAATAACTCTTTTCATTTTTGCGACATTTTGCTATAATAGGAATACTTAGATGGTTCGCAGCTGTGGATGTGTGAAGCAGCTGCGATGGATTAAACCTAGGAGGTTTTGAAATATGGCAGAGAAGAGAACAACATATAAGATACAGGATCTTGAGGGAATCGGCGAGGTTCAGATCGCAGATGAGGTGGTTACCATTATTGCCGGACTTGCAGCTACAGAGGTAGACGGCGTTGCTTCCATGGCAGGGAATATTACCAATGAGCTGGTAAGCAAGCTTGGAATGAAGAATCTTTCCAAGGGCGTGAAGGTAGAAGTTCTGGACGGCGTTGTAACCGTTGATCTGACACTGAACATTGAATACGGCATGAACATCCTCGAGACCAGCAAGAAGGTCCAGGAGAAAGTCAAGGCAGCCATTGAGAACATGACCGGTCTTGAAGTGGCAGACGTCAATATTCATATTGCAAGCGTAGATATGGAGAACGAAAAAGGAAAGTAAACCTTTCCTTTTTTTACTATGAAAGTCCCGTGCAGCAGCCATGAATGAGCCATGCTTGCATGAGCGAATTCATGGATATTGCACGGGCTAGACCGTATGAGTAAGGAGGGCGCAGCCCGGATTACGAATACGGTCGGCAGCTATGGAGTGCCGCAGGCACGGAATAGCTGACTTTCATAGTAAAAAAATAAAAATGTCTGCGCCAGCAGACATTACCCTGTAATTATCCGGGAGTCAATAATTAGGAGGAACCATGAGAAGAAGGGAACAGAGAGAACACATTTTCAAGCTGCTTTTTATGAGCGAATTTAATTCACAGAAAGAGATGGAAGAGCAGCTTGCTTTATACTTTGCTGACATTGAGAATCTGGAAGAGAAGGATAAGGAATACATCAGCAAAAAATATATGAACATTATGAACCATACCGATGAGCTGGATGCCAAGTTAAACGGCATCAGCATGGGATGGAAGACCAGCCGTATGAACCGCGTAGATCTTACCGTGCTTCGTCTGGCTGTCTATGAGCTGGAATATGAGAAAGAAGAAGTGCCTGTAGGAGTTGCCATCAATGAGGCAGTAGAGCTGGCCAAATGCTTCGGCTCCGAGGAGTCCGGCGCATTCGTAAACGGAATCCTTGGCAAGATCGCCAACCCGGATAAGAAGGTTGCTGCAAAGAAATCCCCTGCCAAATCCCAGGAGAAATCCCCGGCAAGACCGAAGTCCGGCTTCAAGGTAAAGGATCCTTCCAAGACCATTGTTGTTGTGAACTCCAATGTGAGATCTAAGGCACCGGAAAATAAGAATGAATAATGTATATTCTGTAGCGCAGGTAAACCGTTATGTGAAGAACATGTTTACCCAGGACTATTTTTTACAGAATATTTATGTAAAAGGCGAGGTATCCAACTGCAAATACCACACAAGCGGCCACATCTATTTTTCCTTGAAGGACGAAAGCGGCACCTTAAGCTGTATTATGTTCGCCGGCTCCCGTAAGGGACTGGCCTTCCGCATGAAAGACGGGGACAAGGTTGTGGCAGGCGGCAGAGTGGATGTGTATGAGAGAGACGGACGCTACCAGTTTTATGCCAGGGAGATCACCCTGGAAGGGGCTGGTGCCCTTTATGAGCGCTTTCTTGCCCTGAAGCAGGAGTTAGAAGATATGGGCATGTTTGCCCAGGAGTACAAGCAGCCCATTCCGGAATTTGCCCGCAGGGTGGGAGTGGTTACTTCCCCTACAAGCGCGGCTATCCGGGACATTGCCAACGTTTCCACCCGGCGCAATCCCTTTGTCCAGACCATTCTTTATCCTGCACTTGTGCAGGGGGAGGGGGCGGCTGCCAGTATCGTGAAAGGAATCCAGATGCTGGATGCGGCTGATATGGATGTGATCATTGTGGGCCGGGGCGGCGGTTCCATTGAGGACTTGTGGGCCTTTAATGAGGAAGAGGTGGCAAGGGCGATTTTTGAATGCCGCACGCCGGTGATTTCCGCAGTGGGTCATGAGACCGATTTTACCATTGCGGATTTTGTGGCAGATCTTCGTGCGCCTACGCCGTCCGCAGCTGCAGAGCTTGCCTACTTTGACTGCAGAAGCGTTCTGGATGCCATGCAGGGTTACCAGGAGCGAATCGAGCGGGCCATGTGGAACCGGATCGATGTGAACCGGGCGAAGGCGGAGCGTTATCAGACCCGCTTTCAGTACCTGAATCCGGAGAGCCGGTTAAGAGACCGGCAGCAGTATGTGACAGACATGCAGGAGAGGATTTCCTCTGCTATGGAACAGAAGATAAAGGACAAAAGACACAGACTGTCCCTGTATCTGGAACGGTTTCACGGACTTTCCCCACTTCGCAAGCTGAATCAGGGCTATTCCTATGTTTCAGATGAGAAGGGAAAGACCGTCACATCTGTTTCCCAGGTAAAACAAGGGGATAGTCTGCTGGTTTATGTGACAGACGGCACCATCCGTGCCGCTGTGCAGGATACAAGAAAGGAGGAGCGGGACGATGGCTGAGAACCAAAAAGAAGAGAAAACTCTGGAGGAGGCATTTTCAGAGCTGGATGTTCTGGCTGACAAGCTGGAAGACCGTGACACCTCTCTGGAGGATTCTTTCCGGCTTTACAAGCAGGGAATGGAGCTTCTGAAATGTTGCAATGACAAACTTGACACTGTGGAAAAGAAAATGCTTCAGATGAATGAGGATGGTAGCCTTGGTGAATTTTCAAGATGAATTAAAGAAAAGAACAGAAGAGATCGAAGCTGTGTTAAAGTCCTATCTTCCTAAGGAGGAGGGCTTTGCCAAAACTATGGCACAGGCCATGAATTACAGTGTACTGGCAGGAGGCAAGCGCCTTCGTCCTATGCTGATCCTGGAGACTAGCAGAATGTTTGGCGGTGAGGACAAGCTGGCTTATCCTTTTATGGCGGCTATGGAGATGATCCACACCCATTCCCTGGTCCATGATGACCTGCCTGCTCTTGACAATGACGATTACCGCAGGGGTCGGCTGACCACCCACAAAGTTTACGGGGAGGCAATGGGCGTTTTAAGCGGCGTGGCACTTCTGAACTATGCTTATGAGGTGATGCTGACCGCTTTTGATCTGGCCAAGGACGAGAAGGCCAGAGCGCGTGTGATAAAGGCGCTGAAGGTAATGTCCCACAAGACCGGACTTTACGGAATGCTTGGCGGCCAGAGCGTGGACGTGGAAAATGACGGCAAGCCGATGAGCCGTGAAATGATCGACTATATTTACGAGAACAAAACCTCTGCCCTGATCGAAGGCTCCATGATGGCAGGTGCCATTCTTGGGGGTGCTTCTGCAGAAGAAGTGGCTGTGGTGGAAAAGGCAGCTTCTAACATTGGACTTGCATTTCAGATCCAGGACGATATCCTGGATGTGACAAGCACTGCCGAGGAGCTTGGAAAGCCCATCCACAGTGATGAGAAGAACCATAAGACCACTTACGTGACTCTGATGGGAATCGAGAAGGCGTCACAGCAGGTGGCAGAGCTGTCAGAAGAAGCGGTGAAGCTTCTGGAAGGACTGAATAAGAAAAATGAATTCCTGTTTACCCTGGTGAAGGAGCTGGTGGGACGCAGGAAGTGAAAGAAGGATACAAATGATTCTGGAGAAAATAAAAAAGCCCAACGATATTCACAAGATTCCTCTGGCGGAATTTCCGCAGCTGGCTGATGAAATACGAAGCTTTTTGATTGAATCCGTCAGCAGGACAGGAGGACATCTGGCATCCAATCTTGGCGTGGTAGAGCTTACACTGGCACTGCATAATGTACTGGATTTTCCAGATGACAAGCTGATCTGGGATGTGGGGCACCAGGCTTACACCCACAAGATCCTCACTGGCCGCAAGGACGAATTTGAGACTCTGCGCAAGGAAGGCGGCTTAAGTGGTTTTCCAAAGCGCGGAGAGAGCAGCTGCGATTCCTTTGATGCAGGACACAGCTCAGATTCCATTTCTGCAGGCCTTGGCTATGTGAGAGCCAGGGATATTCTGGGTGAGAAATACCATGTGGTTTCTGTGATTGGAGACGGCGCCCTTACTGGCGGCATGGCATATGAAGCCCTCAATAATGCAGCGGAGCTGGAGACGAACTTTATCATTATCCTGAATGATAACAATATGTCCATTTCTCCAAATGTAGGAGGAATGTCCAACTATCTCAGCGCCATCCGTACCGCAGAGGCGTACACCGGAATGAAAATGAGCGTCAACAAGGCTGTGAAGAAGATTCCACATGTGGGAACTGCCATGGTGGATGCCGTGCGAAGAACCAAAAGCAGCATCAAGCAGCTGTTTATCCCGGGAATGCTTTTTGAGAATATGGGCCTTACCTATTTAGGACCTGTAGACGGGCACAATATGCGCCAGATGATGCGTCTTTTTAATGAAGCCAAGCGTGTGAAAGGACCGGTTGTGGTTCATGTGCTTACAGAAAAAGGCCGGGGCTATGAACCGGCCAGACGCAATCCGGACATGTTCCATGGAATCGGGCCATTTGATGTGAAGACAGGCAGACCTACGGAGCAGAAGACCTGCCCGGGATATACCGATGTATTTTCTGAGGCGCTTTGCCAGGAGGCAGAGGAAGAGAAGAAACTGGTTGCCATCACAGCAGCCATGCCGGGAGGAACCGGGCTTAAGAAGTTTTCCCAGAGGTATCCGGACCGTTTCTTTGATGTGGGAATTGCGGAGGAGCATGCGGTGTCCTTTGCTGCAGGGCTGGCCCTTGGGGGCGTGGTTCCGGTTGTGGCGATCTATTCCTCTTTTTTGCAGCGCGCTGTGGATCAGATGCTTCATGATGTGTGCATGCAGAAGCTCCATGTGATTTTCGCAATAGACAGAGCTGGATTGGTAGGAGCTGACGGGGAGACCCATCAGGGAAATTTTGATATTTCCTATCTTGGCATGATGCCGGGAATGACGGTCATGGCGCCAAAGAACGACTGGGAGTTAAGGGAAATGCTGCACTTTGCAGTGAAGGCCGAAGGCCCGGTGGCAATCCGCTATCCAAGAGGAAATGCGTACCAGGGAATGAAGGAGCATCAGGCTCCCATCTGCCTTGGCAAAAGCGAGGTTTTAAGACCTGGAAGCCAGATCGCAGTTCTGGCCCTTGGAAGCATGGTGGAAGTCTGTCAGAAGGTCTGCGAGAATCTTAGAAATGCAGGCAGTGATCCGACCTTTGTGAACGTGCGGTTTGTGAAGCCTATGGACACCGAGCTTTTGGATCAGCTGGCGAAGAACCATGATCTGATCGTAACCGTAGAAGAGAATGTGCAAAACGGCGGATTCGGGGAGCATGTATGCAGCTATATGGAAGAACACCATCCAGACTGCCATGTGCTGCCAGTAGCGATTCCGGATCGTTTTGTTGCCCACGGCGGCGTTGACAGCCTGAGAAAGCAGCTTGGGCTTTGTCCGTCTGCCATTACCGAAAGAATTAAGAATTACCGGAAGGAATAAGAGAATGAAGAAAAGATTGGATATGATGCTTGTGGAACGCGCTCTTGCACCTTCCAGAGAAAAAGCAAAAGCATACATTATGGCCGGACAGGTTTATGTGGATGGCCAGAAAGAAGATAAAGCAGGCTCCATGTTTGCAGATACCGTAAAGGTAGAGGTCAGGGGCAATACCCTTCCCTATGTCAGCCGCGGCGGCCTGAAGCTTGAGAAGGCCATGAAGGAATTTGATGTGAGCCTGTCCGGCAAGGTCTGTATGGACGTTGGTGCATCCACCGGCGGATTTACAGACTGCATGCTCCAGAACGGCGGCGTCAAGGTGTATTCCATTGATGTGGGATACGGACAGTTAGACTGGAAGCTTCGCAATGACCCAAGAGTGGTCTGCATGGAGAAAACAAACATCCGTTACGTAGTGCCGGAGGACATTCAGGAAAGACCTGCTTTTTCCTCCATCGACGTTTCCTTTATTTCCCTGACCAAGGTACTGCTCCCTGTGAGAAATCTGCTTACCGAGGACGGCGAGATCGTCTGCCTGATTAAGCCCCAGTTTGAGGCTGGCAGGGAAAAGGTCGGCAAAAAAGGGGTTGTCCGCGACCCTGCCGTTCATGAGGAAGTCATCAAGAAGGTAAGGGATTACGCCATGAGCATTGCTCTTGAGCCATGTCACCTTTCTTTTTCCCCGATCAAGGGACCGGAGGGAAATATTGAATACCTTCTTCATCTGAAGAAAAGACCGGAAGGAACCCAGGTTCCGGACAGCCTGACTGTGAAGGTGGAGGATGTGGTCGCACAGGCTCACGGAGCACTGGACAAACCGGGGGCAGCGAACTAAAATCAGTTATGAATAACTTTTATATTATAACCAACAGTGAAAAAGATAATAATCTGGAATTTACCGATCATGTGGTAGACTACCTTGGAAGACGGGACGGACACTGCGAAGTGCAGCTTGCCGGAAGGCAGGAGGAAGGCCCGTTCCATTATACAGACCCCAGGAAAATTCCGGAGGAAACACAGTGCATCATTGTGCTTGGCGGTGACGGAACACTTCTGCAGGCTGCCAGGGATATTCAGGCAGCCCATGATGAGAAGCGCAGCCAGATTCCTCTTCTGGGTGTGAACCTTGGCCATCTGGGATTTCTGGCAGAGGTGGACCGGCAGTCTGTATACCAGGCGCTGGACAAGCTGATCGCGGATGTTTATGAAGTGGAGGAGCGGATGATGCTCTCCGGAACGGTTTACCGGGGAGAGGAAGTCATTGGCGAGGACATTGCATTAAATGATATTGTAATCGCCAGGGAAGGCCCTCTTCGCGTGGTAAGGTTCAAGAACTTCGTCAATGATGAGTACCTGAATTCCTACAACGCAGACGGCATTATTATTTCCACCCCTACAGGTTCCACAGGCTACAGCCTATCTGTAGGCGGTCCCATTGTTTCTCCAAGCGGGGAGATGACCATTATGACGCCCATTGCACCCCATACCCTGAACACCAGAAGCATTGTTTTTCCGGCGGAGGATGTGATCACAGTGGAGATGGGAGAGGGTCGTCACCAGGACTGCGAAAAGGGACTGGCATCCTTTGACGGGGATTCCGAGATTCCCATGATCACGGGGGACAGGATCGTGATCCGCAAGGCTGAGGTGAAGACCAGGATTTTGAAGCTGAATCACCTGAGTTTTGTTGAGGTGCTGCGCCAGAAGATGCGGGACAGCTGATCAGAGTGTGCACCCAAAATCATTCCCGCAATCTGCACGCCCCACTTTGCGGCATATGGCAGAACGGATATCATTTTGAGACAATTGCAGATCATCTGAGAATTGGACGGATATCTGCAGGGAGGTTGAGACGTGAAATTAGCAAGACATGAAAAGATTATCGAACTGATTCAGGAATATGACATAGATACACAGGAAGAGCTTGCAGCCAGATTAAATGAAGCCGGTTTTAAGGTGACACAGGCAACGGTTTCACGGGATATCCGTGCCCTGAAAATGACCAAGGTTGCAGGAAAGGACGGGAAATCCCGCTATGTTATCCTGCAGGACACACAGCCAGGACTGGGAGACCAGTACACAAGGGTGCTTAACGATGCCATTGTTTCCATTGATGTGGGACAGAATCTTGTGGTGATCAAGACGGTTACCGGAATGGCAATGGGAGTTGCCACTGCCCTGGATGCCCTGAAATGGCCGGAAATCCTGGGCTGCATCGCAGGAGATGACACCATCATGTGCGCCTGCAAAAGCGCTGAGCTGGCAGAGGGCGTTATGGAGAAGCTTGGCGGTATTTTGAACAGAAGATAAAAAGGGACGATTTGGCAAAAAGAGCCTGGATCGTTTTCGCAAAAATAAATCGGGCAGGAATTTCCTGCTCGATTGTTGTCTGAAAAAAGCATTATCTGAAACAGCTGCCACCGATTGTTTTTGAGGATTTGGCTTTGGCAGCAGAATATGAGCGAATCGTAAGGAGGTCAGCTTTGTTAGTACATTTACACGTAAAAAACCTTGCACTCATAGATGAAATTGAAGTGGAATTCGGACCTGGACTGAATATCCTCACTGGTGAGACCGGTGCTGGTAAGTCCATTCTTCTTGGTTCCATGCAGCTGATCCTGGGAGGGAAGACATCCAGAAGCATGATCAGGGAAAATGCGCCCTATGCGCTGGTGGAGCTTTTGTTCCAGGTGGAGAATACGAAAGCAAAGGAGGCTCTTGCCGCACTGGATATTTACCCGGAGGACGGACAGGTATTGATGTCCCGGAAGATTATGGACGGCAGGAGCATCAATAAGATAAATGGGGAGACAAGTACGGTAGGCCAGATGAAGGCTGCAGCGGCATGTCTTCTTGACATTCACGGACAGCATGAGCACCAGTCTCTTCTCTATGAGGAGAAGCAGCTGGAGATTCTGGATGCCTATGGCCGTGAGAGGATTTTCCCGGAAAAAGAAAAGGTAAAGGCAGCCTATCAGGAATACCGGAAGTGCCAGGCAGAGCTGAAATCCCTTGATATGGACGAGGAGCAGAAGAACCGGGAGATGGCTTTTCTGGAATTTGAGATTAACGAGATCGAGAAAGCAGCCCTGGTTCCGGGGGAAGACGAGGAACTGGAGAAGCAGTACCGGAAGCTTTCCAATGGACGGAGAATTATCGATTCCCTTCAGAGTGCCCACGCCCTTACCGGGTATGACGGTCAGGGAGCGGGAGAAGCTGTGGGAGAGGCTCTTCGTGAGCTTTCCAGAGTGACGGAGTATGATGACCAGCTGGAATCCCTTTCCCAGACCTTAAGCGAGGTGGACGGGCTTCTCAACGACTTTAACAGGGAACTGTCCTCTTATATGGATGATATGACCTTTGACGAATCTGTTTTTTATGAGACAGAGCGCCGTCTGGATCTGATCAACGGCCTGAAAGCAAAATACGGACAGCGGATCGAGGAAATCCAGGAATACCAGAAAAAGCAGCAGGAGAAGCTGACGAAGCTTCAGAAGTACGAGGAAATTTTTGAGGCAGCCAAGGCAGAACTGGCTAAGTCCGAGAAGAAGCTGGAAGCAGCCTGCGGCCGGCTTTCCGAAGTGCGAAGGGAATACAGCCGCCAGTTAGAGGAAAAGGTGATCCAGGGTCTGAAAGATTTGAACTTCCTGGATGTGCAGTTTGCCATCACCTTTGCCAGAAGAAGCAGCTTTACAGACAACGGTTTTGATGAGATTCAGTATGAGATTTCCACCAACCCAGGGGAGACTTTGAAGCCTCTTGGCAAGATCGTATCCGGCGGTGAGCTTTCCAGAATTATGCTGGCGTTGAAGGCAATCCTTGCCGACCGCGACCAGATCGAGACTCTGATCTTCGATGAGATCGACACCGGAATCAGCGGCCGTACCGCCCAGAAGGTATCCGAGAAAATGGCAGTGATCGGCCACCACCATCAGGTGCTCTGCATCACCCACCTGCCTCAGATCGCAGCCATGGCAGACTCCCATTTCGAAATCGAGAAGCAGGTAGAAGGCACCAAGACCACCACCCAGATACATACCCTGGACCAGGAGTCCTCCATCCGCGAGCTGGCCCGCCTGTTAGGCGGCGCCCAGATCACCGACGCCGTACTTGAAAATGCCAGAGAGATGAAAAAGCTGGCAGGAGAGTGCAAGGCAGGGTTATAGAAAATGAAGAAGCGGTATAGTTGAAAAAGAAATCAGAATATCATATAATATTTTTGATGGAATGTGTTATGCTATACGAATTATTAAAAGAGGAGGTTTTCATATATGGAAGACTTAATGAATGTTGCTTCATATATTTGCAAACGCTATGATGCTGAATTTCATTCAAGAA
>CAVJRB010000124.1:0-4780 GCA_963651655.1 bacterium
TGCTGGGTTTACAAAGCTGGCGGAACGAAGGTAGAGACCCTTGCGGTAATGAAGCAGGGGGAAAATACGGTTCTTCTTCAGTACAAGGTAAACAGTGATTGTGCCGGAGTCCTGGAACTGACCCCCTGCTATCAGTTTGTGCCAAAGGGCCAGATGCTGGAAAAAGATCAGGAATTTGTTACCACAGAAAGGAAGGTATCCTCTGCAGGGCTGGATCTGTATTACCACACAAACGGGGAAAATCAGATCATTTCCCCGGAGTATGAAGAAAACTGGTACTATGCCAAAGATTTCTGTGATGGAAGAGAGTATCAGGGACGAACAGTAAGTACCCACCGGATCAGGTGCAGTTATGCACCGGGAGAGAGCATTTTTTATCTGGTTTTCACCATGGAAAGTGGAAAACCAGTGGATGGAATGCTGGTAGCACTGGAAATTGAGATGGAAAAAGACAGGAGAAGGAAGCTTGCCAGAACAGCAGGCTTTCAAAATCCTGTGGCGGACATGCTTGCCAAAAGCGCAGACCAGTTTCTTGCCTGGAGAGAAAGCGTAAAAAGCGAGACTATCATTGCTGGATATCCTTTCTTTGGAGACTGGGGGCGGGACACCCTGATTGCGTTAACTGGCTGTATGCTTTCCACAAGACAGTACGAAAAGGCAAAAAATATCCTGAAAACCTTTGCCAGATACTGCAAAAACGGATTGCTTCCAAACATGTTCCCGGAGGATGGCAAAGAGCCTCTTTACAATACAGCAGACGCAGCACTCTGGTTTGTGGAAACCTTATACCTCTACGCCAGAAGAACCTCCGACTGGGCGCTGGTACAGCAGCTTTTCCCTGTGCTGGAAGAGATTATGGAAGCTTACGAAAAAGGAACAGACTATGGAATCTGGGAAGATGCAGACGGGCTTATGATTGCAGGACAGGATCTGGATCAGGTGACCTGGATGGATGTGCGGGTAGGAGATTATCTGCCAACGCCAAGACATGGAAAGCCAGTGGAGATCAATGTGCTCTGGTACAATGCCCTGAAAATCATGGAGCAGCTGTACTGGCGAAAGGGCATGCCAAGGGAGGCAGAGCGCTGCCGAAAGAAAGCTGCCCTAACCAAGAAAAGCTTCCTGGAAAAGTTCTGGATGGAAGAAAAAGGCTATTTCCGGGATGTGCTCTCCGGCACAAAAGAGGACGAAAAGCTGCGCTGCAATCAGGTCTGGACCTTGAGTTTGTCTTTTTGCATGCCAGGAGAAGAACAGGCCCGGAAAATGCTTGGTACGCTGGAAACATATCTGTACACTCCATGGGGAATGCGAAGCCTTTCCCCGGAAGATGAGCAGTATCATCCGGTTTATGGTGGACCCCAGGGAATCCGGGATCTTGCCTATCATCAGGGAACGGTGTGGGCGTTTCCTCTTGGAGCCTATTACCGTGGGCTTCTGCGTTTCAGTGAAGACAAGGAATGGGCGAGACAGAAAGTACAAAAGCAGTTGGAGAGCATGGAAGCATGTCTTAAGGAAGGCTGCGCAGGACAGATCAGTGAAATTTACGACGGGGATCATCCGTCCGTTTCCAGGGGCTGCTTTGCCCAGGCCTGGAGCGTGGGCGAAATTCTGAGAGTTTACGAGGAACTGGAAAGAACGCCGGATGGAGAAAATGGCTATTTTGATTCTGAGAAATTCCGGGATGAAATGATTTATGAGGATGGAGAGCTGGGCGCATGGATCGAAAACGGAAGAACCTGTTTCCGTCTGTGGGCACCGGAGGCCAGACAGGTGTGGCTGATCTTTTTTGAGAGCGGAGAGCCAGATGCTGCGCGGATCAAAAAGGTTCTGATGGAGAAAAAGGAGCATGGAATCTGGGAACTCTGGGTTGGAAAAGAACTGGATAAAACCTATTACGGATATGAAGTAAAACACGGGGAAAGAGTGGTTTATTCCCCGGATCCCTACGCGAAAGCCTGCGGCGTAAACGGGCGAAAAAGCATGGTTGTAAATCTGAAAAATACAGATCCGGAAGGCTGGGAAACAGATAGCCTGAAGGGGGATAACAGGGAATGCCCGATTATTTATGAGCTGCATGTGCGGGATTTTTCCAATGATGAAAACTGCGGCGTGGAAAAAGAAAAACGGGGAAAGTATCTGGCTTTCACAAGTGGGGATACGTCACTTGCAGGAAAGAAGGATACGGCTACCTGTGTGAAATATCTTAAGGAGCTGGGCGTCACTTACGTGCATCTGCTTCCGGTTTATGATTACGGTTCCGTGGACGAGAGCGTGGAAAAGGATGAAAATTACAACTGGGGGTATGACCCTGTGAATTACAATGTGCCGGAGGGCTCCTATTCCACAGATCCTCATCATGGGGAGGTGCGGATCCGGGAATTTAAGGAGATGGTGATGGCACTTCATTAGGCTGGCATCGGCGTGGTGATGGATGTGGTTTACAATCATTTTTATAATCTGGAGCATCCGCTGCAGCTGACAGTGCCGGATTATTTTATCCGGAAAAATCCGGACGGTTCCTATGCAAACGGCTCCGGCTGCGGAAATGACACCGCAAGCGACCGGGAGATGTTCCGCCGTTATATGAAGGATTCTGTGAAATACTGGGCAGAGGAATATCACATTGACGGCTTCCGTTTTGACCTTATGGCCCTTCATGATGTGCGTACTATGAATGAAATCAGAAAGATGCTGGACAAAATAGAGGGACGGAGCTTTTTGATGTACGGGGAGCCCTGGGCAGCAGGCCCTACCAGCATGAGAAAAGGCTGCATACCTGCTGATATGGGGCATGTGCATCTGCTGGACCCGGAGATTGCGGTATTTTCTGACCGGATCCGGGACGGGGTGAAGGGAAGCGTATTTCTGGAACATGCCCATGGATATGTAAACGGAGATGAGCAGGAACGGGATGCCTGCGTGGAGCGGATCGCTGCGGCAGTCTGCGGAAGAAGCGACAGCTTTGCAACCTGCGGCCCGTCCCAGCTGGTGCAGTATGTTTCTGCCCATGATGACTGGACGTTGTGGGATAAGCTGTGCCGTGGAAAAGAAGAACATCCGGATTATGGGAAGAAAGATCCTGTGATTCTCCAGGAAAATAAGATGGCTGCGGGAATCGTGTTTACCTGTCTGGGAAAGGTGTTTTTCCAGGCGGGAGAGGAGTTTGGGCGCACTAAATATGGCTGCAGTGACAGCTATAATAAGCCGGCTTCCCTGAATCAGATGGACTGGACGCGCTGCCGGGAATTTTCGGATCTGGTGGAATATTACCGTTTCCTGATACAGCTTCGCAAAAGTGTGCCATTTTTTGCAAGAATGGGGAAAGATGCAGCTTCCTGTATCCGCTTTGTGGAAAAAAGCGGTGTGCGGATCGAATTTGAGATTACAGATGGGTCTGGCGTTTGGAAAAAGCTTCATATCTGTTATCATGGAAAAGAAGAACTGGAAGAGTTAAAGCTGGATGAGGATGGCTGGTACCTGTTATCAGATGGCGTTTCTTTCCATTCTCTGACAGGCAGACCGCTGGAAAACGGCTCTGTTTCTATGGAGCCGAAGACGGTGGTGATTCTTGGAAAAAAGGAGGCGTAAGGGATGTACCGAAACTGCATTTTTGATCTGTACGGAACTCTGGTGGATATTCATACAGATGAGGAAAAGCCGGAATTGTGGGAAAAACTTGCACTGTTTTACAGGTACTACGGGGCAGATTATGAACCGGAGGAATTACAGGAGTGCTATGAAAAGCTGGTGAAACAGAAAACATTCGAAATATCGAAAGATATTCCGAAACAACGGATGTGCTATCCGGAAATGAAGCTGGAGGAAGTGTTTCAGGAACTGTATGCGCTGAAAAATGCGGAGGTTTCTTTGACGCATGCGATGTATACCGGGCAGCTGTTTCGAATTTTTTCTACGGAGTATATCAGATTATATGAGGGAACCCTCCAGATGCTGGAGAGCCTGAAGAAAAATGGGAAAAAAATTTACCTTCTTTCCAACGCCCAGCGGATTTTTACGGAATATGAGATACGGGCGCTGGGACTGGAGCCTTATTTTGAGAAGATCTATCTGTCATCAGACTGCGGATGGCAGAAGCCGGACGGGCAGTTTTTTGACAGGCTGCTGACGGAGTGCGGGCTGTCAAAAGAGGAATCGGTGATGATTGGAAATGACGGAACCTGTGATGTAGGAGGCGGCGCGGCAACTGGATTGGCTACCGTTTATATCCGCTCCAACATTTCGCCAAAAGAGCCCCTTCCAGATGCGGATCATGTGCTGGAAGAGATGGATATGGAGAGGCTGACGAAGGTTTTGCTTGGCGAGTAATATTAGGCAGTTATGGCTGATTCCGGGAGTCGTCCTCCATGATGGTGGTGTTTACGTCGTCTTCGTAAAGGCGCATCTGCACCTGCATAGGTGTGGGATCGTCCGTAAGCTTCATTTTTCCAAAGTGGTTGAAGAAGAACAGAACGCCAAGTCCGATTCCAATGGAATAAGAGGCTTCCAAAACAGAAAAGCCATCGGAAGCCTGTCCGGTGACCTGGGTGTAGATCTGCTCGAAAAGGGCCGGGATATCCACGTCATTGTTAAAGGTCATAATGGAAAAGCCTGCGCCGAAAAAGGTTGCGAGACACACGAAGATCACCTTGCACCATCTGAGAACAACATTGACGCTGCCTTCCTTCTGGTAAGTGATGATGAAGGTAGGCTCTCCAATGTTGGTGATGTCAAGGTCCGGTTCCTTTTGCTGGATGTCCTTGATTAAGTCCATGGCACAGAC
>CAVJRB010000125.1:0-407 GCA_963651655.1 bacterium
AAGCCTTATCATGCAAGCATGAACGGCTTTTTGACCTTTTGACCCTGATATCAAATATATACCAATAATTTAACGCAGGAAGTGAGATTTGTCAAACAAATTCCTTTATTTTTCCTGCTTAAAATGGTAAAATATGGTTAAACAAATATCTGGCCAAATTACAGAAAAATTATAACAATATTGATATTTCTTGGATTTGGTGCCGCGGATCCTTGCGGGGAAATGGAGTGCTTATGAGTAAAACAGTATACGATTATATGAACTGGGCAGGAATTGAAGCGATTGTTTACGGGGAAGAGACAGCTCCCAGGGATGTGATGGGACCGAGACTGACACCGGACGGCGTGCTCATACAGGGATTTTTCCCGGAGGCGAAGTCGGCAGCAGTAGCTGTTGGAAATAAGAAA
>CAVJRB010000125.1:536-2857 GCA_963651655.1 bacterium
TTATGCAGTTTTGGTTCCGGGAAGGAAAATTCCGGAATATGAATTCCAGGTACAGACCGGGGAAGAGACAAAAGTATTTCAGGATGCCTATGCATTTGGCGGAATGCTTACAGAGGAAGATGAGACTGCTTTTTTGTGCGGCGTTTATTATGAAGGCTACAAGAAGCTTGGTGCACATCCGGTGGTGATGAACGGTGTGAGCGGCACTCATTTTGCGGTGTGGGCGCCAAATGCCATCCGGGTAAGCGTGGTTGGAGAATTTAATCACTGGGACGGAAGAGTGCTTCCTATGCACAAGATGCCCAAATCCGGAATTTTCGAGCTGTTTGTGCCTGGGGTGAAGGCAGGAGATGCTTACCGCTATGAGATTAAGGCCAAGGGAGATGTGCTTCTTCAGAAGGCAGATCCTTACGGAAACGGAACTGCTTCTGCGCCGGAATGGAATTCGGTTGTGGCAGATGTGTCCGATTTTGAATGGAATGACAGTCAGTGGATGAAGGACAGAAAGAAATATGAAGACCGCAAACAGCCGATCTCCATTTATGAGACCAGCCTGGGTGACTGGAAATCAGAGAAAGAACTGGCAGATTTTGTGAAAGAGAATGGCTATACCCATGTGGAACTTCATCCGGTTATGGAATTTCTGGATGACGGGGCAGACGGATATCCGACTTCCGTATATTTTGCTCTTAGCACAAGATATGGGGCGCCAAAGGAGTTCGCAGCTTTTGTGGACGGACTTCATCAGGCGGGAATCGGCGTGATCCTGGACTGGTCCCCGGCACAGTTTCCACGCTATGAGGGCGGCCTGGAGAAATTTGACGGGACAGCTCTTTATGAGGTGAAGGATCCTAATATGGCAGTGCATCCTATGTGGGGAACTATGTTGTACAATTACGACAGCCCCATGGTAAAAGATTTCCTGATTTCCAATGCATGTTTCTGGCTGGAGGTTTTCCATGCGGACGGACTTCGCATGGATGATGTGGATGCTATGCTTTACCTGGATTATGGAAGAAAGGATGGCTGGACGCCTAATATGTATGGCTCCAATGAGAATCTCCATGCCATCGAATTTTTGAAGCACCTGAATTCCATTGTGAAAAAGCGCAATCCGGGAGCAATTCTCATTGCACAGGAGGATGGTCTGTGGCCGGAGCTGACAGACAGCGTAGAGAATGACCACATGGGATTTGACTATAAATGGAGCGGCGGATGGACAAGAGATTTCCTGCTTTACCTGTCTGTGGATCCGGTTCTTCGGAAAAACTATCATGACCAGCTGACTTTGTCTACTTTATATGCATATTCCGAGCATTATGTGCTCACACTTGGAAGCCGTGATGTGGGAACTCTTGGGGAGTTCATGGCGAAGCTTCCGGGAGATGAGAAGCAGAAGCTGGCCCAGGTAAGGGAAGCTTATTCTTATATGATGGTGCACCCGGGCTGCAAAATGATGGCACCCAAGGGGGATATGCCGGAAGAACTGGCGAAATGCGTGCAGGTGCTGAATGAGCTTTACAAGAGTTCTCCGGCGCTGTATGAAATGGATGACGATTACGACGGATTTGAGTGGATCCAGCTGATGAAATATGAGGAGAATGTGATTACCTTCCTTCGCAAAACAGAGAAGCCAGAGGAGACTCTTCTGGTGATCTGCAATTTTGCTGCGATTCCTTATGAGAATTACCAGGTGGGCGTACCGTTCGCAGGGAAATATAAAGAAGTTTTCAACAGCGATGCAGCAGAATTCGGCGGCGAGGGCGTTGTCAATGCCCGTGCGAAAACCGCCAAGGCAGAAGAGTGTGACGAGCGGGATTACTCCATTAAAGTGAAGGTACCGGCACTTGGAGTCAGCATCTATAGCTGCACCCCGGGGAAAACACCAGCTAAGAAGAAAGTGACTGTGGCAAAAACTTCGAAGACCGTGAAGGGCAAAACTCTGGAAAAGGCTGCGAAAACAGTAAAGAGCAAGACAATGGAGAAGGCTGCCAAAACCGTGAAGAAAACAACTGCGGCGAAAAAGCCGGCAGCAAAAGCAGTTAGGGAGAAAGCGGCAGAGAATGTCACTGCGAAAGCCGTGGAAGCTGTAAAAGAACAGTCTGCCCCTGCGGAGAAAACATCCAAAGCTGTAAAGAAAACAGGCAGGGCGAAAAAAGCGGAAGCCAAGAAATAAAATGGAAAGGCCTGGCTTTAAAAATTCCTTGACAAATACCGTTATATAAATTAAAATATTTTTTGTGTCTGGCAGATGATTTCATTTGCCAGATCATAAGCTGGAATAGCTCAGTCGGTAGAGCACTTCACTCGTAATGAAGGGG
>CAVJRB010000126.1:0-2842 GCA_963651655.1 bacterium
GAAGTATCCAGAAATAGTCGAAGGGCAGAACCGTTGATGGTTCTGCTTTTCGTTTTGGAAAGAGAAAAAATTCTCTTATCCGCTTGATGCTTGTGTTTATTATTTTTGCATAATAAAGATTGGTATTTTGTCATACGTGTGGTAAAATATATACTATGAGTTGAAAAGTCCAATATTTGGCGGGGAGGAGAGTGGTAAAATGGCAGAACAGTATCAATGCCGTGCCTGCGGAGGAACAGTGATTCCGGCGTCGGATGGGAAGACAGGCATCTGTGAATACTGTGGGAAAAAGATTGTTTTTCCGCGAAAAGGTTATAAATTGATGAATCAGGCGAATGCCTTGCGTGCTCGCATGGAGTTTGAGCAAGCAGAGGCGCTTTACCAGAGTCTTGCCCTTCTGAATTCAGATGATCCGGAGGTCTGGTGGAGTATTTTGCTGTGCAGATACGGTATCCTTTATGTGCAGGAGGCAGATCGCCGGGTGCCTACGGTGAACAGAATGAAATATGATTCCGTATTTGATCAGGAAGCATATAAAAAGGCAATCGCACTTGCAGATGAGGCACAGCGCAGGATTTATGAGGAAGAGGCGCGTACGATTCAAGATATTCAGGATCGGTTGATTGTGGCAGTAGAAAAAGAAGAAAAATATGATATTTTTATCAGCTTTAAAGATAAGGATGCGGATGGAAAGCGGACCAGAGACAGCGCGCTGGCGCAGGATATTTATGAGGCACTTGCCGATGAGGGGTACCGGGTATTCTTCTCACGTATTACCCTGCGCACGGCGATTGGTGAGGAGTTCGAGCCGAAAATTTTTTCCGCCCTGCATAGCGCCAGAATTATGATCTTAGTGGCAACTACAGTGGAGCATATCGAGGCGGACTGGGTAAAAAATGAGTGGAGCCGTTATCTGAAACTGATGGAGCAGGATGCTGGGAAATATCTGATTCCGGTCTATACAATCGGTGTGAAGCCGGAGCAGCTTCCAGTGGCACTCTCCAGGCTGGAAGGAATTCAGGCAAACGGAGAAGCATATCTGCAGCTGATAAAGCAGAATGTGGAAACCAGACTCGGGCGTAGGACTGTTCCCAGAGCACAGGCAGTTGCACCGGAAACAATCCGGGCGCAGGCGGAGGAGTTACAAAGACAGAATGTCGAGTTGCTGATACAGGAGGGTATCGGAAATCTGAAGGAGAAAATGTATCAGCTCGCTGACAAATGTTTTGAGAAAGCACTGGATATTGATGTGGACTGTGCGAAAGCCTGGTGGGGTCGTCTGTTGGCTGGGACATGCTGTTTTTGGACGGAAGAGGACTTTCATCAGGATGAACAGCTGGAGCACTACTACCAGAAAGCTATGCATTTGGCTACGACTGAAGAACAGCAGCAGTTTGCAGCTTCGCTGGATCAGTATGAGAGAAATAAAAAGGAAGTGAGATACCGCAGGATTTACGGCGAGTTACAGAATGTTACGAGTTGGGGAATAAAGGTATTTGCCCGGGATGAGAAATCATACAAAAAAGTAGAACAGCTGGAGAAGGAATGCCTGGCTTGTGTGCCGGAAACTGAAAAAGAAAAACTGAAAAAGGAGCTGGAGAAATATCATCAGAAAAGAGAAAGGGTCATCTGCCTGAAGCGTGAAGTATCCCAAATCGAAGAGGAAAAAGCAAAAAGAGAGGAAGCAGTAGAAAAAATCGAGCAAAGAATAAGGGAAATCAAATCTGACTTGAATTGGAAAGAGGATGAAATACCGTCGAAATATTTGTGGATTTTAAGCCTGATGCTGGTTTTGAACGGAATAGGCTCGCTTACGCCGGGATTGTTCGGTATTACCCTGTTTGGCTTTGCGATTGAGGGGACGTTTTATCTGCTGGCTGGGGGCTGGTTGTTTCTCAAACTGTTCAAAAAGTGGTGGAAACATGAAAAACAGTATGGCAGGCGTGCAAAAAAAGCGAAGAAGCAGCTTTTGCAGGAATTGGATGCGAATCTGCAGACGGCGAAAAAGGAGTTGGAGCATTATCTGGCAGAACAGCCGGGACGCTATGCACAGTTGGAACAGAACTATTCGGACATAAAAGGGCATATCTATAAGGATCTGTAGACGGAAAATGGCTAGAGAAAGATGAGGAAAAACAAATGATAGCATATAAGTGTGCAAAGTGCGGTGCAGGGGAGCTGGAACCGCTTGGAGATGGAAAAAAGGCGGTCTGCCAGTACTGCTTTTCAGTTATGGTATTGCCGACACTGGATCCGGGAGCATTCAACCGTGCCACTGAACTGCGCCAGCAGTTGCAGTTTGACCAGGCAGAGATGGCATTTGAGCGGATTGTGTCTGAGTATCCAGACGACTCGGAGAGCTACTGGAACTTGGTTCTGTGCCGATATGGTATCGAGTATGTAAAGGATCGGGATGGTTCGCTCGTGCCGACCTGCCACCGGATGTCCTACCAGTCGATTTTGGAGGATCCGGATTATCAGAAGGCGCTGCAGTGTGCAGACGGTTATTCGCGGCAACGCTACGAGGAAGAGGGGGCGAAAATCGACCGGGTATTAAAACGGATCGCACAGATCAGCCATTCGCAGCCAGATTATGATATCTTCATCAGCTACAAAGAGACAGATGAAGAGGGACACCGTACGGCTGACAGTGCAGTAGCACAGAATATTTATGATGCGTTGAAGCATAAATATCCAGATTTGAATATTTTCCTGTCGAGAGTGACATTGAAGGAGCTGGCGGCTGGAATGGAATATGAGCCGGTCATTTTCTCGGCCTTAAATACGGCGAAGCTGATGCTGGTCGTGGGGACGAGCAGGAACAATCTAGAATCTGTGTGGG
>CAVJRB010000127.1:0-2558 GCA_963651655.1 bacterium
TTTCAGAACAAGGAATGTAATGCCGCATTACAGCGAATCTGTTCTCGAATCAATATGGGGAATATTGAAAATATGATTGATGAAACTCCATTTATTGATGCAATACAGAAAGAGTTTTACAAGATTATGCTCAGGGAACGTAAGGAAAAAATCCTTGATTATAGTTTGGAAAAGCTGTTGAAGTCAGAGTAGGAATGTGAGGCTATTTTTACAGAATTGAAAGTGGGGATGCTGCGGCCTCATCAACCCCAAACATAAAAGCAAGCCCGAACTACGTCAACCTGGTCAAAAAGCTGCGAAATAACTACAGAGGAAATCTCAAAATTGCAGAGAAGCAACTGGTGGAGAAAGATATTGATTTATCAAAATGAGTTATCTAGATATACGTTTTGGATGGTTCGGCTTTCTGCTCATCGAATGAAAACAAGATAAGAATATCTTTTTAACGAAAATGGTAAAATTATGAGGAAAAATGGAATTTTTGTTGTATAATAAGATAAGAGATAATTAGCAGTTATCCCTAAAAAATAGGATTTCGAGTACAACTTTATATTTTTCAGAGGACAGGAGATAAATGGCAAAAATGCAAAATAAGAATAAAAATTTATTGATTATCTCTCTACACGCAGATCCAGCCATGCCTCCAGGCGTAAGCGAATGGGGTGGAACTCATACTTATATGAGAGAACTTTTAACGGAATTATATGAAGAAGACTTTAATATCATACTACTCACAAGAAAAGTATATGAACAGCAAGGTGATATTGACGAGGTGTCTCCTTTTTGCAAAATTATACGTCTTACTTTAGGAGAATTTGGCAATTTTGATAAGAGAAATTTATTTGCCCTTCTTGACAAAACCTTAATTAGGTTGTATATTTCTTTTAGGTGGATATTTATAGTATATCCATAATATATTCCAGGAGAAACATATGGAGAAAGAGACGAAAGAAACGCAAAAGAAAGTCACTCCTTCATCCTCCGCCGCCATGCGCAACGACACCATTGACCTGGTAGAACTTGCATACGTACTGCTGAGAAGATGGAAGATGCTGGTGCTGGCTACTGTAGTGGGAACTCTTCTGGCAGGTGCCTATCATCAGTTTCTGGTGAAGCCCACCTATCAGGCCGATGCATCGATCTTCATCACCAATACGGACTCCGTGATCACCATCTCTGACATGCAGCTTAGCTCTGCACTGACAGAAGACTATTCCAAGATCCTTACCAGCCGTTCCGTATTGAAAGAAGTCATTGATGATCAGGACTTGGACATGACGTATCGTGACCTGGCCAAGCTGCTCACCATTACCAACCCGGATTCCTCCCATATTATCAACATTGCAGTGAACTGCGGTGATGCCGATATGGCGCGGAACATTGCCAACTCCCTGATGAATGTGGGAATCCACAGGATTTACCAGGTAATCGGTACCGGAGAACCTAATGTGATTGACTATTCCGAATCTGATTCCGTTGTGGAGACTACCCCAGGACTTAAGAAGTACCTGATGCTGGGCGGCATGTTAGGACTCGTTCTTGCATGTGCACTGATTACAGTACGATTCCTGTTAGACACCACACTGAAATCCGAGGACGACATTACCAAATATCTGCGGCTGCCTGTGCTGTCCGTAGTACCATACTATGAAGAAGGGAAAGAATGATTATGGAAAGAGATGCAACAGTAGAAGCCCTTTTTCAGGATCTGATGAGCAGCGGCAGCATGGATGAACCGTGGACTGTACGTCCCACACAGGTTGTGAAGCCTGTATTATCCAGACTTCCATTCCGTGTGAACGAGGCAATTAACATCCTTCGAGGTAACATCCAGATGAGCGGTTATCGCCTGAGGGCAATTGCAGTCACCAGTGCCAAAGCACACGAGGGGAAATCTTCCACTGCATTCCGCCTTGCCAAGAGTATGGCAGCATTGGATAAGAAGGTTCTGTACTTGGATTGCGATATTCGTAATTCCATGATACAGACCCGTTATCAGATTGAGGGCGAATATAAAGGACTCAGTGAATACCTCTGTGGGAAATCCCAGTTAGAGGAGATTGTCTACCACACTGATGATAAATGGATGGACATGATTTTTGCAGGTGCGGTAGCACCGAACCCAAGTGAATTGATTTCCGGAACTTTATTCGGAGATCTGATGACCTTTGGCAGACACAATTATGACTATGTAATATTGGATACACCGCCAGTGAATCTGGTAGTAGATGGACTTCTGGTTGCCAAACAGTGCGATGGTACCATTCTGGTGGTCGAGAGTGGCGGTACGGAGCGTGCTCAGGCAGAGAAAGCCAAGCAGCAGCTTCAGTATGCCGGCATTAAGATTCTGGGAGTCGTTCTGAATAAGGCAGGCATCGAGGGTGGCCGCTATGGATATGGTTACGGTTATGGAAGCTATGGCTATGGCAAACACTATGGTGCCGAGAAAGAGAACAGCCAGAGAGAGGATATCGATGGAAAGAAAAAACGGAAACGCAAACATCAGAGGTAAGAACTCCCATTCTCACCATCATCGCAGAAGAAAGAAGCCCTTATAT